>NZ_VOPZ01000005.1:300000-378902 GCF_010470665.1 Desulfovibrio sp. JC022
CTGAACTGTGGGCGGTGCGATCTCAGGATACTGGGCAATGGGCAGGGTAAAAATACTCAGCAAGCCCACCATTGTAATAATGATGGAAATAACGGACGAGAAAATGGGTCTGTCGATAAAGAAATTGACCATAGCTTCTTCCTGCGAAAAATTATCTCCCCGCATTTGCGGGGAGATTTAAGGTATTAAATTGAACTACTGCTTCTCTGCTTGGGACTGGTCCTGAACGACCTGGGGACTGACCGGGGTTCCGGGGCGAATTTTGTTCACCCCATCTGCAATAATCATGGTCCCGGACTCAATTCCGGTTTTGATCACGGTATTGCGGTCATCGGTGTAATCAATGGTTACCGCTTTTTCCACCACAGTTCCGTTGACAACGGCCAGCAGTGATTTACGTCCCTGCACATCAAGCAATGCCCGTGTGGGAACCACTAATGCATTAGGGTAATTTTTGAGCTGGGCCACAACTTTGGCATACTGTCCGTCGCGCAAAATCCTGTCCGGGTTAGGAAATTCAGCCCTGATGCCCAGTGTTCCGGTTGTGGAATCCACGGCGCGGTCAGCCATGTTAAAAGTACCGTTGTGGTCATAGTAACCGCCATCTGCCAGAATAATCTGGAGACTGGAATCCCTGTCAGGCTTTCCTGCTTTTTTGTTGGCTTCTATTTCACGGATGGCTACAAGATATTCTTTTTCGGGGATGCTGAAATTTACATAAACCGGGTCCACGGCAGAAACAGTTGCCAACACTGTTGCTTCAGCGGCAACCAGAGTGCCCGGCTCTACCTGGGTACGCCCGATAATGCCGTCCATGGGAGATTTAATCTGGGTAAAACCCATATCCAGATTAGCCTGCTCAACCTGAGCTTTGGCGTTGCTCACATTGGCCTCAAGCACCTGTTTGTCGGTAATCTTGGAATCAAATTCCTCGCGACTCACAGCACCCTGATCAAAAAGAGCCTTAAATCTTTTGTAATCCTTGCTGGCCTTGGCAAGGGTAGCCTTGGTGCTGGCCAGTTCCGCCTCGGCTTTTTTCAGGGCCTCGTTATAGGGACGGGGATCGATAATAAAAAGGAGCTGCCCTTCTTTCACAGCCTGCCCTTCAGTGAACAACCGCTCTTTGATATGCCCCTGAACACGGGCCTTGATATCAACAGTTTTCAAAGCTTCAATCTGGGCCACATACTCGCCCATAACAGGAAACGGATGTTCAGTAATCTTGACGACTTTTACAGGCATGGCCTGAGCAGAACTCTGCTCTTCCTTTCCATCATCAAAACAGCCGCCCAGCGCAAAAGACAGAGTCAACAAGGCAAAAAGAAAAATTGCGATTGCCTTCTTTTCAGCAGCCGCACGAAAAAATGATTTCACAAATTCCCCCTGAGTAATATTTCAAAGAAAAAGATTACCCTTGAAACAGTAATCCGTTCCCAATCCCATTTATAATGATAAGTGATGAGACACTAACCGATTACCATTTCAAAAAAAAGTAAATTATTATGCATCAGACTTAAAAAAACTAATGATGCAACCTGCCCCTGATCCGCTCTATGGCCTGCGGAATTTCAGTCGCAGCCAGTATCCTCAAATTTTCATATTCAGCTTTGAACTCCGCACTGGGATAAGTTCGGTCGACAATGCTGGAAGAGTAAAGACTCGGAATATTATTCAAAACCACGCAAGCAATATCAAACAAACACTTATCGCATTGGCAGAATTCAATCTCCTCTCTGCTGATAAGTTTCCGCAATTCTTCATATACAGCCTCTTCGGCAAGGTTCACGATTTCACCGGTCTTAAAGAAATCCTTCAATGACAACATAATCTCCCCCTTTGCTTGGGCCATAACGGCTTCAACCTATATTATACAAAGTATAGCGCATAAAAACAGGTATTCAAAGTCAATTTTAAAACCGTTCAAACAAAAAAACCGGCACAAAAAATGTACCGGAGAATACAAAAGTAAGCAGACATCCTGCTACCAATCACAAAGGACTTTATTCCTGCCGGACCCTTTGGCCTCATAAAGCTTGTCATCCGCCCGGCTGATCATTGCGGTGAGCGATTCATCCATATTGGCTGTAGCCCCGATAGAGACGGTAATAGTTATAACCTGACCTTTAAATTCCACAGAAAATCCCTCCACCAGCACTCTGAACTCTTCCAAAAAATCAATCAATTCATCAGCCGGAACGCCATCAAGAACAATGGTAAACTCTTCCCCGCCAAATCTGGAAACCAACCCGGCATCCCCCACATAGTCCGCCAGCAATGCTGAAAATTCCTTTAAAACCTCATCCCCGGCATCATGACCGTAAGTATCGTTAACCTTCTTAAAATGATCAATATCCAGAATGACCACACAAAGCTCACGCCCTCCAAGGATAAGCTGCTCGTAAAGCGGTTCTCCGTATTCGAAAAAATATCTCCTGTTCCACAATCCGGTCAGGAAATCCTTGTTGGCCCGGTCGCGGGAAGCTTGGATCAACTCAAGAAACTCCAAGTTGGAATTTACCCGGCAAAGAATCTCTTCAATAGAGGCGGTTTTCTGAATAAAATCATTGGCTCCCTGTTTCAGAAAAAGCGGAGCGGTACGGGATTTAGTATCTGAAGAAAGAACAATTATACTCAGTTCATCCATAGAGCGTATGGAACGCAAATGCGCAGTGAGCCTCAGCCCGTCCATTTCCGGCATATTATAATCAGTCAGCACCAGCTTGATATCACTGTTCGTATAAAAAACCTTTGTGGCATCAACTCCGTCTTCGGCCTGAAGAACAGTCAAACCCTGCCTCTTAAGAATCCTGGTAACCCAATCCCGCACTGAAGCGGAATCATCAACAATAAGAACCTTGACTCCCTGATTCTTATAAACCCGACTGACAATGCGGGCAATATACTCAGCCTGATCCGGCTTCTTGAGCACGTAGTCCACAATATTTTTATTTGAGAGGGCCCTTAACACATGATCGTCAAGTGAGGCAGTAACAGCAATAGCGGGAATCCTATGCTCAAGCAGCAGATCGATGCCCATGCCGTAATCCACCCCGTCAAGCACCATACTGCTCAAACCAACAAAATAGTCATTGGCGGCAATCAACTCCTGTGCACCTTCATATGTACTGGCATGATCACAATCAAACCCGGCCTTCTGTAAAGTAATCTGGATAAACAAAGCCGTAGCCTTGCTTGGCTCCAATATAAGAACTTGACTCACAAAACCACCCAAACCCTGTTATACAACTAAAAAAGGTTAAGCTTAAGCCTAACCTTATAAATAGCAAACAATCAGCTTTTTTCTATTATTATTTTGTAAAACCATACCCTTATTCCCTGACACAAGTGTCGCACCCGCACACTGCATACTTGGAATTGGCCCTTTGCTGACCGAACAACAGTTTTATCTTCTTACGCAACTCTTCCAACATTACAGGATCAATTTCCGAGACAGGGCACTCCACGCCCATTTTGGTCAAACAGAAAGTGTGCACAGGCTCAATTCCCATCTTACTCAACATAATCTGCGAACACCCTTTTTCACAACCATCAATAACAATGAGATCCCGGACCTTGCCTGCCTCCTCTACACACTCGTCCAAGCCGGCCCCGATCCCGGCAAGGCAGACCATCTTGGCAAAACCGCTCCTGTTCAGCTCCACAGCCAAACTGTTAGCCGCCTGACCGGAACCGGACCCACCGGAACAGCTGACCACCATAAAACCGGTTTCATATTCTTCACTCATTCTGACGCACCTCCCGAAAGATTGTTCCGCTTTTACAGTATCACAATACCTGCTTGAAAAAAAAGGCAAAAAAACAACCGCACCGCCCAATGGGCAATGCGGTTGAATAAATGCGATTCTCAAGGGAAGTTAAATTATCATATTAAACAGATACCCCACAATAAGGATACCGCAGGCGACTACTCCGACAAACACAGCGATCAGCTTCGGCTTGAGTACCTTACGCAGGATGACCATTTCAGGAAAAGACAAGGCAATTACGCTCATCATGAAGGCCAGTACGGTTCCAAGAGCAGCCCCTTTGCCCAGCAGGGCATCAACAATTGGAATAACCCCGGCGGCATTGGTGTACATGGGAATTCCCAGCAGTACAGAAACGGGAACCGCCCACCAGACACCCTTACCCATAATGGAAGCCATCATTTCTTCAGGAACATAACCGTGGATGGCTGCCCCGGCTCCGATACCGAGTACAACATAAAACCAGACCTTACCCACAATATCCTTAACTGAATCAATACCGAAAGCCACCCGGTCCTCAACACTCATATCAGACTGCGGACCGTTGTTCTCGGTACTGGCCAGTTTGACCCAGCCTTCCACGTGCTTCTCCATCCCCAGCCGGCCGATAACCCATCCGGCCACGATGGCAATGGCAATTCCGGTAACAAAATACAGGGTTGCGACCTTCCAGCCCATAAGCCCGTAAAGCAGTACCAGTGCCACCTCGTTAACCATGGGTGCCGAGATAAGGAAAGAAAACGTAACGCCCAGCGGAACCCCGCCGGCCACAAAACCGATGAATAGAGGCACAGCGGAACAGGAGCAGAACGGAGTAACGACCCCAAGAAGGGCAGCCAGCACGTTCCCGACAGATTCCCGCTTCCCGGCCAAAACCTTGCGGGTCCATTCCACTGTCACATAAGAACGAATAATCCCGATACCAAAGACCACCAGCACCAACAGCATTAGGACCTTGGGGGTATCGTAAATGAAAAACTGTATTGCCTCTCCAAGGTGACTGCCCGGAGCAAGACCAAGCAGCTCAAAGGCCGCATACCGGGAAAAAGACAGCAACTGAGAATAGAGCGCGTACCAAAGCAGCAGTCCACCGCCCATTGCGGCCCACAACATATTCCCACTCAATGGCAGGGTGGATTTTTTTTGTTCTTCCGCCGGAGTTTCCGGCTCAGGACTCATACCTAGAGGTTCCATCTTCTTAGGTTCAGATGAACAGGCACAGGGTTTAATATTCAGTTCTTCCATTATTCTTTCTCCAGTATTTATATTTTGCCAAATACGAAAATCTCTATCCAAAAAAGAACAGCTACAACAAAGTCGCAGCTGTTCCTACTTACAATTTTTTTATGGAACTTGCGGCATAGGCCTTGGCCTGCTCCTCAAACTTGGCAGCAAAAAAATTCTCAAGGCAATTCAGGAATCCCGGAACACAATCCATGTCCAGACTGTAATACACGTTGGTCCCGCGTTTGTTATCCTTAAGTACCCCCGCATCCTTAAGCAATGAAAGATGCTTGGACACAGTAGAGATATCCCGTCCCACAATGGGAACAATATCGCAGACACAAAGCTCTCCATCACAAAGGGCTTCCACAATTGCAAGCCTGCTGGGATGTCCCAATGCCTTGAACACTTTTGATTTGGTCTCGATATTTGCTGTCATGTTTGTTTCTCCCAAACTTTCCTGTTTGGCAAAATATAAAAATTATTCCAATCCTGTCAAGCCGCACCAATCAAATAAATTTACGGCAAGAAGGGACAAAGACGATAACCACTTAATATTCCAAATAAAGAAAACTAAGCTGAATGTCTACCGGATTCCATTTTCCATTCACGGACAGTTTCACGGACTTCTTCGTACTGAACACTCTCTTTATTGTAATGCTCGGCAAAAACATGCAGCCCGGTTCCGCCACGGGGAGAAAAAATCCCCTTTACCCTCATCCACAGAGGAGAAAGGCGGCCCACAAAATGATCAAGGATGTTGTTGGTGATAGTTTCCATGAAGGATTGATGGTTGCGGTAGGCCCCCATGTAAAGCTTGAAACTTTTGGATTCCACACAAAGTTCATCGGGAATGTATTCCACAATGATGGTTGCGAAATCAGGCTGTCCGGTTACCGGACAAAGGGAGGTATATTCCGGGAATTCAATGCTGATTATATAAGGTCTGCCCGGAAAGTTATTCGGGAAGGTTTCAAGGATTTCCGGTCCGGGGGTATCAAAATTATACTTTGTGGCCCCGGCCTGACCAAGGGAGACAAGAGCTTCAGTCTTGTCCTGACTTTTTGTTGTTTTCATAATGATCTTCTCCATAGATAAACAGTCTAATCTGAAAAGTGCCTTAATCGAGTCCCGGCTGTTAGCAGCTTGCCCGCTAAAAGAAAACCTTCACGGTCCATATTTCCATTTTGACTTTTTATCCAAATGCTGGCAACCCTGCACCCTGTACATTTGCCCCGAAACGGAACAGTCGAGGCGCGGGACTTTCTCCCTTTTGCTCGTGTCGGGCGGTTTCCGTTTCAAAACAAGAACATTCAACACAAGGGAATCCAATGCTCTCTTCAACATTTGAACGCAAAGCGTTCACTCTTCTCACGAGCCTTTTCATCGGCTCGCTGGTCATGGCCGCGGTTGTATCAACCAAGATCATCAACATCTTCGGTTTTTACGCTCCCGCCGGAGTACTCGCCTACTCCGTGACCTTTATCGTCTCTGATATTATCAGTGAAATCTGGGGAAAGGAACGGGCAAACGAAGTAATCCATTGCGGATTTATCGCTCTGCTCACCGCCATTGTCCTTTCATGGGCCGCCCTACACTGGACACCTGCGCCCTTCTGGCATGGTCAGGAAGGCTTTGCCAGTGTGCTCGGCAACACCCCGCGCATAGTACTGGCCTCCCTACTGGCCTATCTGGTCAGCCAGACCAATGATGTATGGCTCTTCCATCTGCTGCGCAGTATGACCAACGGTAAACACCTCTGGTTGCGCAACAACCTCTCGACCATCATTTCCCAGTTAATTGATTCAACCATCTTTGTCAGCGTGGCCTTCTACGGAGTCATGCCTGTAACCGACATCATCATCGGCCAATGGGTTGCCAAAGTCTGCATAGCCTTTCTGGATACCCCACTGGTCTATGCCGGGGTAAACCTGCTCAGGCAGCGTACTCCACTGGCTGCGACCACCTGACCACGATGAGATAAAGATCTCCGAGAAATGAGTTCCCGGAGTTACATTTGCCTGCCATTCTGATATACTGTCTCCATATTTCCATGTACCAATGAAATATGGAGACAGTAATGAATTTCAAACAACTCCTCATATTAATAACAATCTTATGCTCTCTACTTCCCGCTATACCGCTCGAAGCAGGAGAGTATTACACTCTCGAAGAATACATAATATTGCATCCCGGAGAAAAACTTCTTGAAGAGAGTTTCAATAAACTGGTCAAAAAAAACATCGTTGAACGACTGGACAAACAATTCAGCCCCAAAATTGCTGTTGTATGTCCTGGCAAACAAATATCCGACTACTGGCGCAGAAGCTGTAGATCTTTAGAAAGCAGAATTAAACAATACGGCATCATCCCGCGCATCCATAGATTTTTCATCAAACCGACCGCCCCACTCGGCAAGCAGTCCGCAGTTTTTCATAAAGCTCTGGAAACCAATCCAGACTATCTTATTTTCACCCTTGATGCTTCACGCCATCAACGGATGATCGAATCGATCCTCGTCGCCGGAAAGCCGAAAGTTATACTCCAGAACATCACCACCCCGCTTAAGATTTGGGAAGGCAAGCAGCCCTTCATGTATGTGGGATTCGACCATGCACAGGGTACACAAATGCTCGCAAAGTACTTTGCCCGCAAAACCGGTGGGCACGGCAAATATGCTGTATTCCTCCCGGACCCCGGACATTTGAACAAGGAAAGGGGGGGCACTTTTATCTCATACATGGACAAATACACATCCCTGAAATTAGCCGCTGTTTTCCGCACCGGTATCGACAAAGAAAAAGCCCGGCTGGCTGCATTGAAAATTGCTGAACACCACCCGGATATAAAATTTATTTACGCCTGTTCAACAGACATTGCCCTCGGAGCAATTGAAGGGTTGCGAGAAAAAGGGCTACTGAACCGCATCATGGTCAATGGCTGGGGCGGTGGGTCACCTGAAATTGACGCAATTAAAAAAGGGGAGCTAGAAGTTACAGTAATGCGCATCAACGATGACAACGGGGTTGCCATGGCTGATGCCATCATTCTTGATATGCTTGGAAAAAATTCACAGATCCCCCTTGTTTTTTCCGGCAGGTTTGAAATACTGGATAAAAGAGTAAATGCGAAACGGCTGCAACGATTGCAACAGGAGAGCTTCCGTTACTCGGGAAACTAAAAGGAATCGTCAATGAAGCTTTTTTTCAAAAAAGCACCCGGACTGACAATACAACTACTGACACCGATGCTGGCTCTGGTAGTTGTCATGGGAATATTTATATTCTCATGGTCTTTTTACCTGTCCAAAACCACCCTTGAAAACGAACTCTCCATTGACATTGAAAAAACTGAAAGCATTGTTTCACTTTCTTTGAACAATACCCTTGAAGACATCAAAGACGACCTTATTGAAATGACTCTTAATGCAGACTTCAGGGGTGCAATCATTACCGGGGACAGTGAAACTCTTGACCAGAATCTATACGAATTCATGAACTCACGACAAGGCTATCTGCTGGATGTCCTGACCATATACCGGGACGGGCGTAATTGGGTTGAAGCCGGGGTCATTGAATTGCCCATCGTACAGTTACGCAACAAATTCAAAAACACCATGAGTTCCTCCCCGGCATGGGGCTATCTTTCCTTCAGATCGCTGAACAGCATCCGGACCATGCTGGTTTGCGCAGTTCCGGTTTTCAATGAACACACCGGGGAAGTTTCCGGTGTTCTGTACGGCGGAATCGACCTGAACTCCAATGTATCTTTTATTGACCGGCTTAAAAAAGTCTCCACTGCAATCGATGCAGTTCTTATCAGCAGACACAGATTGATCATCAGCACCTCCAATCCGTCCAAGCCTGAAATGAAAAAACTCATTGACTGGACTCTGGATATCAAGCCGGGGGAATTCAAAATTGATGAGGAAGTAATCTACTCCACCATCCAACTGCTCCCGCAACAGGCGGACAGCCCTCTGCTGTTCAGTTTTTCAAGAAAAAACCCGTCCTTCCAGTCCTTGAAAAAAAACTACATGCTGAATTTGGGAATACTTCTCTCACTGGCAACAGCTCTGGCCGTTTTCACTGCCTGGGGATTACAAAAGAGGATTCTGAAAGCACTTAAATTACTAACAAACTACGCTCAAAACGTTGCTTCGGGAGACCGGGACACCAATTTTACAGCCGGACAGGTCAGAGAGTTCAACCAATTAGGACTCTTACTGGAGAATATGGTTTCAAAACTGGATGAAAACAGTGCCTACATTTCCAAGCTGTTTTCATCTGCAAAAGCACCGATCATAAACTGCAACACATCCGGAACTATTCTGGATATGAACCCGGCAGCAGCTAACCTTGCGGGACTTAATAATAATCAAGTCCGCAACAAATCACTGGACGCTTTTTTCTCCAGTGATTTTCATGAAACAATTAGTCAGGCTTTGCATCAAGCAGTACAAGGTGAATTTACCCCGGTTCTGGAATTACCGGTCCGTTCCAACGGCAGAGAAGAAAAATATTTTATCTGGACCTTTTCCCCGGTCCGCATGGACCCCACTGGTGAGGCTGATTTTATTCTCCTACAGGGGCTGGATGTCACCGAGAGCAAGAAGGCAGCCAAAAAAGCGCAAGAAAGCGAATCAAGATTACGCCAGATCATCGACCTGCTGCCGCAAGAAATTTTTGCCAACGACCTTGACGGAAAATTTTTATTGGTCAACAGCATCAAGGCTGAAAAAATGGGAGTTCCTGCTGAAAATATTACTGGAAAATTCCTGCCTGAGATCATTTTGGACCCGGTGGAAGTAGCCCGCATTCTGGAAGACGACCGCATGGTTATTGAAAGAAACGAAAAGCTGCTCACTGAAGAAAGTTTCCGGGATGAAAAGCGAATCACCCATTGGATTGAGACAACCCGGGTGCCTTATATTTCTGCGGAAAACAACACCCCTGCCATCCTGACCATATCCTCGGATATATCCCGTATCAAGGAAGTTGAGCAGGAACTCAAATCCCTGAACAAAGAGTTGGTGGAAAGGGTTGCAATGCGAACCACGGAACTGGAGAATGCCAACACAGCCCTGCTGAAATCCATGGATGAACTGCGCCAGACTCAGGACAAGCTGGTCGAAACGGAAAAAATGGCTTCCCTTGGGGAACTGGTTGCCGGGGTCGCCCATGAAATCAACACTCCCCTTGGGATCAGCGTAACCAGTGCTTCTTTCATTAAGGAAATGACTGAAACCCTGCAACACAGCTTCGAATCCGGCACGATGAAAAGATCGGACCTTGAAAAGTTCCTGAATACAGGCAGCGAAGCATTAGATAACATCATGAAAAATCTGGAACGCTCGGCAGCGTTGATCAGTAACTTCAAGCAATTGGCAGTAGATCAGGAATCAGACGATGTCAGGCAGGTCAACCTGCACGAATACATTCAAGGCATTCTGCTGTCCTTAAAGCCTAAATTCAAAGAATATAAACACGAACTTACTGTTAATTGCCCCAAAGGAATGGAAATCAATATCTCGCCTGGTTCACTCATGCAGGTCATAACCAATATTATAACCAACTCCCTGATTCATGCTTTTCCAGACACGGAAACAGGCAAAATATCCATTACCGCCGAGCGTAGCGGTAAAGGCGTAAAGCTGAGCTTTGCCGACAACGGCATCGGCATGAGTGCGGAACAGACACTGAAAGTATTTGAACCTTTTTACACCACAGCCAGAAGTTCTGGTAATACCGGACTGGGAATGCATCTGGTATACAACCTTGTAACCAGAGCATTAAGCGGCACAATTGAATGCAAAAGTTCCCTAGGTGAAGGAACCTCATATGAAATATGGTTCCCGGAAGGGGAATAAATCAGGTCAGGTCGGTCCAAAGAACCATATTTCTGCCTCTGCGCTTGGCTTCGTAAAGCATGGAATCGGCTCCCACCGTCAAATCCTGCGCTTTTGAAAAAGAAGACGGCACCACAGTCACCCCACCGAGACTGACCGTCAGCACATTACTAACTGAAGAATGTTCGTGTTTGATACCCAGTTCTGAAATCAACACCCTGATCTTTTCCGCAATATATCTGCCGCCGCCAGAATCAGTTTCCGGCAGCAGGAGCACAAACTCCTCCCCGCCGTAACGGGCCGCAACATCCGCAGGGCGTTGAACCTCTGCTTGCAGGAGATCAGCTACCTTTTTCAAGACCTCATCCCCGGCAGTATGCCCGTAATTGTCGTTGTATTGCTTGAAACAGTCCACATCGAGCATGGCCAGCGACATTTTGTCACCGGAACGGCTGCAACGACGCCACTCCCGCTCCAAAGCAAGTTCAAAACTCCTGCGGTTAGGCATCTCGGTAAGACCGTCCAGATTGGCAAGCCCTTCCAGAAGCTTACGCTGCCTTGCAATGGTCAGGTGATTCTTGACCCTTGCCTTAACTATAGGAGGATGAAAAGGCTTGCGGATATAATCAACAGCCCCCATTTCAAGACCTCTGGCCTCGTCATGTTCGGAATCAAGGGCAGTGATAAAAATGACCGGAATCCCTTTAGTTTCATCGGAAGACTTGATCTTGCGCAGCACTTCGTATCCATCCAGTTCAGGCATAATCACATCCAGAAGGACCAAATCCGGCTGATTATCCGAATTAATCCGGTCAAGAGCCTGATTGCCGTTTTTGGCAAGCACTACTTTGTAATCCTGCCGCAGCAGATCCGAAAGAACATTGAGATTCAGACGCTCATCATCAACAATAAGAATTTTAGCTCTATCTTCCATTACTCCTACCCTTTATCCAAGGTGATATTCAATTCATCCGCAATACGCTCAAGTATAGCCCGGCCGTCTTCAAAATCAAAATTCTCTATATATCTTGTGAGTTCAGCAAGCTGCTCTTCAAAACGCTCCAGATTAAAATGACTACGCAATTCATCCAGAACATCACCGGACTCGGCATCGCCTTCACTAAGCATTATATACAGCTTGTTAATCAGATTAAAACTTTTTTCTTCATCATAAACAGACTCACGCAAATCATGATTGCTAACAATATTTATATCTTCCAACCCGGAAAGAACCAGCTCAAGTTCAGCAACAAAAAGTTTAAAAGCACCTTCGTAATCATTTTTATCCTTATCACGGAGATCAGATTCAAGAGTACGGCAGAGTTCATAAAGCTGCACAGCCCCGATATTCCCGGCAACCCCTTTCAATGAATGAATATTCAGCAAAGCCTGCTCCACCCCGGATTCGGCAAGGACAAATTCCAATTCCCCGGCAAAACCGGCATATCGCGCCCTGAATCCCTGCAAGACTTTTAAATAACTGTCTTTCCTGCCTCCAATGCTGCGCAATCCCTTTGCGCAATCTATACCGGGCAGGTCATGCATAGCGTCTTCCATTCCCGACCTATCACTGGAATCAGGCACATAAATCTTTCCTTCAGTATCGAGATATCTGAACAAGGCCTTCTTCAATTCATCCGGATCAATAGGTTTGGTCAAATGTTCATTCATGCCCGCTTCAAGGCTTTTTTCCCTGTCCCCCGGCATGGCGTGGGCAGTCATAGCCAAAATAGGCAGGTTCCTGTAGCGTTCATCCGAGCGAATAATCTTCGCAGCGGTGAGACCGTCCATTTCCGGCATCTGAATATCCATAATTATCAAATTATATGACTCTACAGCCAAAGCATCCAGAGCCTTACGGCCATTTCCGGCCACATCCACCGCAAAACCCATACCCTCAAGCATCCGGCTTGCCACCTGCTGGTTGAGTTCATTATCTTCAACAAGTAAAATTTTGGACCTGTTTTCGCCTAAATCAAATTCAAACTCTGCTCGTCCTTCATCGACCTGAAGGACTTCCTGCTCGCCCTCGCTGAATTCCCCAAGCAAGGCCGCATGCAAGGAGATACGGGTGACCGGCCGGGACACAAAACCGTCAACCCCCATAAGGGCGGCCTCCCTACGAAAGGAGTCATCAATATCTACAGGAGTCATCAATACAACCGGCACATCGCCCAACTCCGGAATTAGCCTGATGCTTTCCACCACTTTGAGCACCTGCATATCCAGTAGCTTCCCGGACAGAAGGATCAAGCCGAGCCCATCCCTGCCCGCATGCTTTGCAAGCCTTTCAAGGGCACGGCCAGCAGAACTATCCACCGCAACTTTAAAACCGACTCCCTCCAATGTGGTACGTATAAACTCTCGGGCCAATCTGTTGCTCTCAATAACAAGGGCTTTCAAACCCTCTTTTTCGGCAGGCAGGACCAAGACACTGTCTTTATCAACAGCAGTCAGCTGCACGGTAAAATAAAAAGAACTGCCTACTTCGGGCTGACTCTCCACACTGACCGTTCCGCCCATCAATTCCACAAGCGACCGGGCAATAGCCAACCCTAAGCCGGTTCCACCGTATTTGCGGGTGGTGGATGCATCTGCCTGAGTGAAAGAATTAAACAGCAGAGAAATTTCTTCATTGCTCAACCCGATACCGCTATCCCGGACAATAAATTTTATCCGGGCTTCACCTGTACAATTTTCCTCACAGGAAACAATCAGGTTCACCTCTCCCTTATCGGTAAACTTAACCGCATTATTCACTAGATTTGTCAGCACTTGCTCAAGACGCAACGGGTCACCGCGTAAAGTAAAAGGGACTTCCGGGGCAATGGAAACAACAAAATCAATACCTTTGTGTTCCGCCTTGACCTCAACCATGTTGCAAATTTTTTCAAGCACACGATCCAGCTTGAATTCAACATTCTCCAATACGAATTTACCGGCCTCAATCTTTGAAAAGTCGAGTATGTCGCCGATAATGGAGAGCAGGGAATCAGCCGAGGACATCATTTTATCCAGATACCCGCGATGCGCCGGGGCAAGGTCGGCACTCTGCATCAAATGCCCGAAGCCGATAATACTGTTCATGGGAGTTCGGATCTCATGACTCATGTTGGCAAGAAATTCTGACTTAGCGCGGGTAGCGGCCTCTGCGGCAAGCCTTGCACGGTTAAGTTCCTTTTCCACCCGCCTGCGCTCTGTCACATTACGCATACACTCAACAGCACCGACAATCTTCCCGGAATGATCACGCAACGGCCCGGCAACACCCCAAAAATACGCCCCCTGCCCGCCAAAAACCCGAGGAGTATAAACTTCCCCGTAAAGCATGCCTGAATGCCGCTCCAAAGACTCATACCTGTCAGTCAACGGTTTGAGGTCATCCCTGAGCGCGAAATCAATAAGAATAGGCCTGCGTTCACCATAAAACGGCAGGGCATACTCGTAATCGCCCCTGCCGATCATATCTTCCTTGCTGACCCCGCTAACCTCTTCAACGGCCTTATTCCAGGCCAGCACAATCCCGTTACTATCAATAACAATGGTCGGGTCAGGCAAAAATTCAATAATATCATTCAATCGTTGATAGGAATCCTGCAATTCCTTTTCACTCAACCGTTTGCGGGTCACATCACGAAAACTCCAGACCCTGCCGACCACATCAGATCCGACACGCTGGGGATTTGAATATTTCTCAATGATCCTGCCGTCCTTAAGGATAAGCTCCTCAATCTGATCGGACTCGGATTCAAGAGAATAATCCCACAACCCGACAACGGCACTATCTTCCCTCATCTGATCCGCAATATATCCGAACACGTCCGAGACCACCCCGGACCGGAGTACATGTTCTGAAATATTCCACATGGTTGCAAAACGGGTATTCCAGGCTACAACCTGCCCGTAACCGTCCACAGCAAGAATCCCGTCCGCAGAGGATTCAATGGTTGCGGTTAAAAGCGAAACCGACCGCTCGATTTCTTCCTTGGAGCGACGCTTATCAGTCACATCGCTCAAAGTAGCCTGAAGCAGGGGCGTCCCGCTAATAATCATCTTGCGGGCACGGACGCTGGCAGAAAACTCTTCCCCGTCCAAGCGGCGGCAGACAACATCAAAATCCAGCCCTCCCGCATCTACGGTAGCCCTGACCCATTCATTGAGCATCACATCGGACGGAACCCCTGCAACCTGATTTGGGGAAATAAGAGTCTCCGGTCGATGGGAAAGCAATTCTTTCTCGGACCCGCAACGGAACATGGACACTGCTTCAGGATTGGCACTTATAAAATTATAGTTCAAATCCATCAGCAGAATCGCATCACTGGCATTATCAAAAATTGCCCGGTACTTGATTTCCCTTTCCTTCAGGGCCTCATTCTGCTCCCGCCTCTGCTCCGTAAGATAAAGGCGTTCGAGGGCAAAGCCCACATAAGTGGAAAGAAACAACAAGACTTCAAAATCTCTTTCATCAAGGGGTTCATTATCGCTGTAACTCTGGACAGCCATAACCCCGACGACATTCCCCTGAAGCTTCAAAGGAACTCCAAGCCAGATGCTACATTCCGGTCCGATAAGACCATACTCGCCCTCCCCGCGAAGTTGCATACGGGTTGCGAAATCGCCGAACAGGGGGGCCCCGGTCCTGACAACATAGTCTGTCAACCCTACTCCTATCTTCCGGGGAGCCGGAACAGAATCTTTTTCATCAGAAAAATATGGAAAACTTATCATCTCAGTTTCCCGGTCATAGGCAGCAATATAAAAATTCCGGGCAGACATCAGCTTGTTAACCTGACCCTGCACAATGGAATAAAACTCATCAATACCCGAGACCCGGCTTACAGACAGTGCTATCTCGTAAAGAATACTATGTGCCTTTTCCATGCGGCGACGCTGGGCAACTTCTTTGTTCAGGGATTCATTGAGCCGGAACAACTTGCGGTTCCAGAAGATGATGGTGGCAAGCACAAGAACCAGAAATGCGAAAAGCAATAAAATTTCACTATAATCAACGTTTTGCTCATAACGCACATCAATCCATTTTTTGCGGATTTCACGATGGGAATCTTCACTGATGGCAGCAAGGGCCTTATTTATAATTGAAAGGGCTTGCGGATAATCCGAGGATACACCAATGCGGTGCTCAAAATTATACTTGGTTGTGCCGGCAATTTTAAGATTCTCCATTCCCAGCCTGTTCATATTATCAACCACCACTGCAAGGTGGCCCACAAAGGCGTCAACCTGCCCTTTGGTCAGAAGCAACAGACCGTCCTCCACATCGGAAGTGCCAACCAGTTCAATTTCCGGAAAATTATCCTCTATATAATGATAGCTGGTATATGATTGTCCGGCAGCCACCCTTCTGCCATTCAACTGCGAAAGCTCACGGACCGTGTTGTAATTATCCCGGGTAACTATGACCAAAGGAAATGAAACATAAACATCTGTAAAAAGGACCTTCCTACCGACCATTTCCTCACGGCTCAAGGCTGGAATAATATCCAATTCCCTTTTGGTATATCTCTGAAGCACATCAGCCCACGAAGAGCTGTGAACAAACTCAAACTTCAAACCGGAAATATCAGAGATCATACTCATGTAATCGGCGATAATCCCTTTGAATTGCCCGTCCTCGTCTATTATGGATAATGGCTCCCAATCAACTTCGCTTATGCGAAGCGGTACTTCGCTGCGGATAAAAGCCTTTTCCTCCGGGGTAAGCTTTAAGCTCAGCAGAAAGGAATCCGAACCACCGGACTCAAGACTCACATCCTCGGGATTAGCGCAATGTGCAGGATGAACAAGTATGAAAATAAAAAAAAGGACGCCAAAAAAAGATAAACGGCTGAACACTTCTCTGCCCGGAATATGAAGACTCAATTTCACTATCCCCTCGTACGAAACGGTTTGCAATATATTGGGAAAGTAGCACCACTGGGACCAATGGACAAGGAAGGTCTTATTTTCTTACAAAGAGAGACATTAAAGACTCTAAAGGAGAAATGGAAACATAACACATCACTGGAAACAAAAAATAACACAAACATAACTCATCATTAAAAAGACTTAGAATATTATGGTTCAAAAAGTTACCAACAATCTCTTTTCTTTCCACGTACAAACAGATACGGTCACATAAAAAGGTCCGGCATACCGCAGAGGAATATGCCGCAACAACCTATTTTTACAAGGCTTTACGTATGAATACCAAAACAGACTTCTTCTAGATCCCCGGCCCTATTGGTATAATATTTGTACTAAATTACAACAAGATAACTGCCGTCAATTTACGGCCCCAACCCCAGCCAAGCAGGGAAGTCATATGGTTGAAAACAAAAAGTATAAACTTCTGTTTAAGGACCGCATCGGGATTGTCTTCGACATCACCAGACTCATGATGGCGCACAAGCTGAACATAATCAGCATGGAAGTTGAACAAAAAGAAGGCTTTGCCCAGATTTCAGTTGAAATTGAAGGAGGACATTCTCTTGATACTGAAGAAATGCTGGCTCTGTTTTCAACCCTGCCCGCCATTGACAGCCAGACGGAACTCAAACGACTTCCGCAGGAAAAAAGGGAGAAATGGTTCCGCACCCTTTTTGACGGCATGAGTGAAGGCATTGTTTCCGTTAATTCCAAAGGTATGATCAACACAGCCAACAGCGTGGCCTGCCGCATTCTGAACACGCCTTACGAGAATCTGGTCAACACCTATGTCGGTGAAATAACGCCGAAAAACAATCTGCTTATGGAATGCATGCAAAAACGTATTCCTGTAAACAGGCGGAAATCAGCAGTTACCAGCACTGGGCGGGTTGATTTTTACGGCTCGGCAAAACCTATCCATGATTCACAGGGAGGCTTTGTCGGCGCGGTCCTGCTCATGAAAGATTTGCAGGAAGTAAAAGCCATGGTTGATGCGGTGATGACCCCCATTGATTTTAAATTCGATGACTTTATCGGTGAAAGCCCGGCCATCAAGAACCTGATAACTTTTGCCAAACGCATCGCCGAACTGGATACCATTGTCTCCATCACCGGAGAAAGCGGCACAGGCAAGGAGCTTTTCGCACGGGCTATCCATTTTGAAAGCGGCAGACCCGGTCCCTTCATTCCCATCAACTGTGCGGCCCTGCCGGAACAGCTCATAGAAAGCGAACTTTTCGGATATATTGACGGAGCCTTTACCGGAGCAAAAAAGAAAGGCAAACCCGGCCTTTTCGAAGCCGCCCAGAACGGAACCATCTTCCTTGACGAGATCGGTGACATGCCCCCCGGACCGCAGGCAAAAATCCTGCGAGTATTGCAGGAAGGGTGCGTACGCCGCATCGGCGGGGTCGAGGAGATTCCTGTCAATGCCAGAGTTATTACCGCCACCAACAAGAACCTGAATGATATGGTTGCCGCCGGTGACTTCCGCGAAGACCTATTTTATCGCATCAACGTGCTGACCATCCAGATCCCCCCATTGCGGGAAAGAGAGCTCGACATAACACTCATGGCAGGAAAATTCCTCAACCGCTTCAACCGGAAACTGGAAAAAAAAGAACAGACCATCGACACTTCCGGACTTGAAAAGCTGCTCAGCTACAGCTGGCCGGGCAATGTACGCGAACTACAAAACGTAATTGAACGCGCTTCCATCTTCAGCAACTCCAATGAAATTTCTGCGGACTCCATCCACCTTAATTCCAAACAATCCAATTGCGGACAACCGTGCAAGGCAATTCCCGCCACTGTAAGCACAGGATCTTCTCTTAAAGAAATGGTCGGCAAATATGAAATGAGAATCCTTCTTGAGGCCTTAAATTCTACCCCAAGCATACGTAAGGCCGCAAAAAAGCTAAGCATCTCACACACAGCTCTGCTCAAAAAAATTGAAAAGCATCAACTGCGCAATGAAAGCAAGGTCCTTCCATGGGAGTCTGGAGCACCGCTCAACTAATTCGGTCCAAACAAACTGACCGGTCTGTCTAACATCAATGACCGACTAAAGAATACTAATTGCGTCCCTGCAACTCTTGCTAATGAGTGCGAGGACTTTCTCTTTGGTATCTTTAGTTACCACTTATTTTCCCTTTAGTTTAAACTGATCAATCCTGATTTCAAAAAAAACACCACCGATGGAAACCTTTATTACCATCAACCAAAAACTACGCTATTTAAAGATGTTACACCAAACACTACAAAAAATCGGTAACAAACCATACCAATACTCAGTTCTAAATATTCAACTTTAAAAGCAGGTTATTTTGTGAATATTGGCACAATATTTAGTTTTTTCTCTTAAAGTTCCGTTTTCATGGATTTTTAACTTTGATTCAATCATCAATCCAACTCTCCATGCATTTTTTGGCATGCGGATTGCGATAGGGAAAAACAACCAAGAGTTCAGACTCTTTGTTTTTCAACAGCAGCCTCGTCGTGATTGCGGGGCATAAACAAATAAATCAGGAGAGTTGGAAATGAAAGTTGGTATCTTGAAAGAAATCAAATCAGAAGAAAACAGAGTTTCCATGACACCCGCAGGTGTTGAAGTCATGATCGCAAACGGTCACGAACTGTGGGTTGAAAAAGCCGCCGGTGTAGGCAGCGGTTTCAGCGATGAAGATTATATTGCAGCCGGTGCCAAGGTCATTGACACCCCTGCTGAAATTTACGCTGAATGCGAAATGGTCATGCACGTTAAAGAACCGCAGGCTTCTGAGTACGACATGGTCCGTGAAGGCCAGATCGTTTTCACCTATTTCCACTTTGCTCCTGATGAGCCCCTGACCCGCGCATTCGTTAAAAACAAATCTATTGCCATCGCCTACGAAACCGTTGAAGGCGATAAAGGCGACCTGCCCCTGCTCACCCCCATGTCTGAAGTAGCCGGACGTATGTCCGTTCAGGAAGGTGCTAAATACCTCGAACGCTACTACGGTGGACGCGGTATGCTCATGGGCGGCGTAACCGGTGTTACTCCCGCAAACGTTGTTGTTATCGGCGGCGGCGTGGTTGGTACCAACGCAGCACAGATGGCCTGCGGTCTAGGCGCCAAAGTAACTATTCTCGACATGAACCTCGAAAGACTGCGCTACCTCTCTGAAATCATGCCCAAGAACTGCTTCCCCATGATGAGCAGCCCCGCACTTCTGCGTGAACTGGTTCAGGAAGCTGACGTTGTTGTCGGTGCTGTTCTGGTTGCCGGTGCTAAAGCACCCAAACTGGTTACCCGCGAGATGCTCAAAACCATGAAAGACGGATCTGTAATCGTTGACGTTGCCATTGACCAGGGCGGTTGCTTTGAAACTTCCAAGCCCACCACCCACGGTGATCCCGTTTACGATGTTGAAGGCGTTATCCACTACTGCGTTGCCAACATGCCCGGTGCAGTGCCCATGACTTCCACCATGGCCCTGACCAACGCCACCCTGCCCTACGCACTCCAGATCGCCAACAAAGGCTGGAAACAGGCAGCTCAGGACAGCAACGCCATTAAGACCGGTCTGAACATGGTCGGCGGCAAGGTTACTTACAAGGGCGTTGCCGAGGCATTCGACCTTGAGTTCACCCCCGTTGAATCCGTTCTTTACGACAACTAAAAATCACAGAATCTGCTGACAATTCAGATCATTAAGTAACATCAGGAAGACTGTTGAGAAGGAGTTAGAGATAATTGCTTGAAATCACTGAAGCGGGGCGTAGCTGCATCTACGCCAGCTTCAGTGTTTTTCAGGACACCCCACAGGAAAAAGATTGCGGCCTGCTCGCCGGCGATCTTTACACCACAGATGGAGCTTTCTCGGCAGTCTGGGAGTAACCTGTAAAACTTACAAGGGGATGATATGGAACTTATGACTTTACTGGACGGAATCGTAGGAAAAATCGGGGCCTTTGCTTGGGGACCGCCCATGCTGGTCCTGCTTGTAGGAACCGGAATCTGGCTGACTTTTTCTCTTCGCGGATTGCAGTTCAGAAAACTGTGGTACGCCCTCTACCTTGCCCTAATCAAACGTAAAGAAGACACTGATGAACCCGGCGACATCACCCACTTTCAGGCCCTGATGACCGCCCTTTCCGCAACAGTAGGTACCGGTAACATCGCAGGTGTGGCAACCGCCATCGCCGTGGGTGGTCCCGGAGCACTGTTCTGGATGTGGATGACCGGCCTCGTGGGTATGGCCACCAAATACGCGGAAGCGGTTCTGGCAGTCAAATACCGCGTTGTCGATGAAAACGGCGAAATGAGCGGTGGTCCCATGTACTACATATCCAAGGGCCTCAACATGCCTTGGCTGGGAACCCTCTTCGCAATCTTCGCATCCATCGCCGCTTTCGGTATCGGCAACATGGTCCAGTCCAACTCCGTTGCTGACGCTGTTGAAGCAACTTACGGCGTTTCCCCCTACATTACCGGCGGACTGCTGACAGTTCTGACCGCTGCCGTTATTCTCGGCGGTATCAAAAAGATCGGTAAAGTTACCGGACTGCTCGTCCCTGTTATGATCGTTTTCTACATGTTAGGCGCATCTTACATCATTCTCATTAACATCGCTGAAGTTCCTGCTGCACTGGCATTCATTGTAGAACAGGCTTTCAACCCCACTGCCGCAGTAGGCGGTTTCGCAGGCTCCACCATCATGCTGGCCGTGCGCATGGGTGTTGCCCGCGGTGTATTCTCCAACGAATCAGGTCTCGGTAGTGCTCCTATTGCTGCAGCCGCAGCCCAGACCAAGCAGCCTGTAACTCAGGCTCTGGTTTCCATGACTCAGACCTTCATCGATACCATCATCGTCTGTACCATGACCGGCCTCGTGCTGATCCTCACCGGAACCTGGTCCAGCGGCGCCACCGGCGCGGAACTGACCACCATCGGTTTCGGAGCAGGCTTTAGCGGCGGCGAACATGTTGTAACCATCGGCCTTATCCTTTTCGCCTACTCCACCATCCTCGGCTGGTGCTACTACGGTGAAAAATCAATTGAATACCTGTTCGGTGTAAAAGCAGTACTGCCCTACCGCCTCGTATTCATCTGCTTCGTAGGTGTCGGAGCCATCGCCAAGCTCAGCTTCGTATGGAACCTTTCCGATACCTTCAACGGTCTCATGGCTATCCCCAACCTGATCGGTCTGCTCATGCTGACCCCGGTTGTTGTGGCTGAAACCAAGAAGTACTTCGCAAAAGACACAAAAACAGAACCCTCCGCTGCTACTGAAACTGAAAAATAGTTTCGTAGAAGCAAAAGAACATACGGACCCCACACAGCACCTCTTCCGGGCGAATACCACCGCCCGGAAGGGTGCTAAACAGCCTCTTAAATTCCAAATTCGAGTCTGTACAAACGACCGACTTACAGGAGCAGTGAGGTAAGCTATGAATAATCCCGCCAGCTTCGCCCCGGTCTGGGCTGAAATAGACCTGAAATCAATCAAACACAATTTCAAGGAAGTGCAACGCCTTACAAAAAAGCAGTCTAAAATAATGGCTGTGGTGAAAGCGGATGCATACGGACACGGCCTGAACAAGGTAGCAGAATGCCTGAACAATGCCGGTGCTGACTATTTTGCAGTAGCAAGACTTAATGAAGCGATCAGCATACGCAATCAGGGCATTGAAAAACCGATTCTGATCCTCGGTTACACTCCCCCGGAAGCAGCAAAAGAACTGCACAACCACAACATAACCCAAACCGTATTTTCCACTGACTATGGACTGCGGCTGAATGAACAGGCCCGGACCTGCGGAAAGATAAAAATACACATTAAAATTGATACCGGTATGGGCCGTCTGGGTCTTGTTCAAGAGACCATGAACGGCATGCTGCCGGAATCAGTGGCAGTAATACACCAGCTCCCCCATCTGGAAACAGAAGGAATTTTCACCCACTTCGCAGCCAGCGACGAAGCGGACAAAACAAGCGCGCTCAGCCAATTGAGACAATTCAAGAACATCCTTGCGGACATTGAACAAAGGGGAATCCGCATCCCCATCAAACATGCTGCCAACAGTGCGGCGATTATTGATCTCCCGGAATCATACCTGGATATGGTCCGCCCCGGTATAATGCTTTACGGCCTCTACCCGTCAAGTGGAGTGCACCAGATCAATGCCGACCTGAAGCCGGCTATGCAGATCAAAGCCCGCATCGCACAAATCAAGGATGTCCCTGCTGGATTCAGGATCAGCTACGGCCATACATACACGACTCCCACCGCTACAAAGCTGGCCACAATCCCCCTCGGTTACGCAGATGGATACAGAAGACAGCTCTCATCCGCCGGCAAAGTGCTGGTCCACGGCAAACAGGCCCAGATAGTAGGCCGGGTCTGCATGGATCAAAGCGTCATAGATGTTGGGAAAATCAAGGAAGTGCAGGCCGGGGATGAAGTGGTCATCATAGGACGGCAGGATAATGCGGAACTTTCAGCAGAAAGAATGGCCTGCGAACTGGGAACCATTAATTACGAGATTGTTTCCACCCTCATGGCCAGAGTTCCCAGAGTGTACAAGAATATTTAAAATTTTCATAAATTTCTGACCGCAGCCCGCAAAAGCGCATTCCCTCAAGCTTAAATGCGTACTGTTTCCGGCGACCACTGCCGGAAACAAAAGGCTTTGCTCAGAATACAGCTCTCCGGACTTATTGCACATTTCCAAACCGCATTATGGAAATATGCTCCCAGCCCCAAGAGAGCCATGGAAGTCCATGAAAATGGATATTGCCCGACGGCAGGAGATTCGCCTGAATTCTCTGCCGGACATGACCCAAGAGACCGCCCGAGAGACATGCAATCCCATGCATGGCAACGGGGAACGGAGGTACTTATCAAGGCAAAAAGAAATAAACCGAAACCAGAAATTTCCGGTCAGCTCCATGGCTAGACAGAGCAATGCTGCCGGAAATATGCCGTTCAACTCTGGCGGCAAACGAATTCTTAAGCTGAAAGTAAAAACAGAGTTAATGGATTCTTACCCGAACAATGTTGTTTGGGACCATGGCAAAGGTGTGCATTAGTAAAGCCCAGCCCCGGTTTACCGGGGCTGGGCTATTTTTATGGGCAATGCTTATTCTACTCTTCCCGTTTGGAAAAATACAAATTACAAAGAGCCAAAAGCGATGTGCCCACAATGAGCAGCAGCGAAACCGCATTGATCACCGGGGTGCTGCCGTCGCGAACCTGCAAATAGAGATTGATGGGCAGGGTCGGTTCAGAACCGACCAGAAAGAGGGTGGTGTTGAAGTTCTCAAAACTCATCAGGAAAGCCACTGCCCCGGCTCCGATAATGGCGGGGCGCAGGAACTTCAGGGTGATGTGCCAGATTACACCCAGCTGAGTCGCACCGAGATTCAAGGCCGCCTCTTCAAGGGAGTGGTCGAATTTGCGCAACCTTGCAGAAACCACAAGGGTCACAAAAGTAGTGATGAACGAAAACTGCCCCATTACCACCAGCCAGAAACTGGGCCGAAATACTTCAAAATCAAGTCCAAAATTATCTTCAAAATACATTCCGGCAGTATTGGAAGCCAGCAACAAAGAAATGCCGAGGATTACGCCGGGAATGACCAGAGGGGCCAGCATCAAAAAGTACAACAATCCCTTGAAACGGAACTCTTCCTTCTCAAAAAGAAAACTGGCACAGGTCCCAACGATGACGCTTAAGATGGACACAAAAAACGCAGTCTGAAAGCTGGTCACAATGGAGCGCAGGTTCTGGTCATCGTGAAAAATCCCGATCCGCTCCGGACCGCTGGAAAGGAACCAGTCCAAGGTAAATCCTTTCCACGGCAGGGATGGAAAATCGGAATTGTTGAAGGCCAGCACGCAGGTCACAACCAACGGGGCAAACAGAAATACAAAATACAAAATGATGAAACAATTGAATGACCAATTGTATGCTTTGCTGCGCGGCAGGGAACGAATCATGATGCCACCTCCCCTAATTTCTGTCGGGTAAGTTTAAGCCCGATCCAAATGATCAGTGAACTTAAAATCAGCAGCAGAAAGCCGAAAGCCGAACCCTGATTCCAGTTGAAGCTGGCAATGAACTGATTGTAAATCTGCTCTGTAAACCAGAGGGAATTCTTGCCGCCCATAAGGTTCGGGGTCAGGTAGTTGCCCAGCACAAGCATGAAGACAACAATGGAACCGGAGGTGATGCCCGGCTTGCAATGAGGAATGATGATGGTCCGCCAGATTGTCCACTGCCCGGCCCCCAGATCATGGGCAGCTTCGATAAGGCTGTCGTCAAGACTCTCCATTACTGAAACCAACGGCACAACCATAAACAGCATGGAAGTATAAACCAGCCCCATGATCATGGTCGCATCATTGTAAAGCATCTCAACGGGCTTATCGATCAGCCCGATCTTGAGCATGAAAAAGTTAAGCACCCCGGATTCACGCAGCAGGATCATCCAGCCGTAAATGCGGACCAGCTCACTGACCCAGAACGGCAGCAAAAGCATGATCATAAGCGCGCCCTGAACCCGCGTTCTGGCCAGCTTGGCAATATAAAATGAGACCGGCATGGAAAGCAGGAAAACAACAAATGTAGTGATAATGGCGTAAAGGCAGGTACGCACGAAAGTAAGCCAGTAGATGGGCTCATCAAAAAAATTAAAATAATTCTGGAAAGTCCAGATCATGTCGCCGTAATCATTCTCGCCCCTGAAGCTCATGGTCAGCAAATCACAGAGCGGCAATACTATCAGCAAAGACAGCCACATAATGACCGGAGCGAAAAAAATCCAGAAAACCATTCTTGAACGGACCATATTATTCCTCCGCCCCGAAACAGATACCTGAATCAGGATGCCACCCCACAGCGATTTCATTACCCGGTTCAATATGATCAAAACGGCGATTCTGGGGCAGGCTGACGATAAGTTCGTGGTCCTCTTTGGTTACGGTCAGCAAACGACTGTTAGCTCCGTCAAAAAGAATGCTCTTCACCGTGACCTCAAAGACATTCAAGCCACTGCGGTCCTTGGGTTCAATAAGCATGGCTTCAGGGCGCAGGAAAAGATCGGCCCGCCCGCCGCAGGAACAAGCTCCGTGAGGCTTGGTTTGAAATGAATACCCTTCGTCAGTAACAATACGGACTTTTTCATTATCGCTCTCAACGACCTTTCCGCTCCATTTGTTGTTATCACCCACAAACTGGGCCACAAACGGGGTCGCGGGCTTTCCGTAAAGTTCCTGCGGGCTGCCCACCTGCTCGAATCGACCGTTATTCATGACCGCAACCCGGTCAGACATGACCAGAGCCTCGGACTGATCGTGGGTAATGTAGATAAAGGTCGTTCCCACTTTGGCCTGCAACTTTTTAAGCTCCACCTTCATCTGCTCGCGCAGCTTCAGATCCAGAGCACCCAAAGGTTCATCAAGCAGCAGCACAGAAGGCTCCAGCACCAGACAACGCGCAATTGCCACCCGCTGTTTCTGCCCCCCGGAAAGCTGGTTAATCTGCTTTGCGCCGTAACCGGGCAGTCCGACCCTTTCGAGAATGGCCTCAGTCTTCTTTTGAATATCAACAGCTCCGACTCCGCGCCTTTTCAGCCCGAAAGCGATATTTTCAGAAACATTCATCATGGGAAACAGAGCCAGATGCTGGAAAACCAGATTAACCGGACGTTTATTTGGCGGCACACCGATCATGGAGCCGCCCCGAATTTCAATATCCCCGGAAGTAGGCTCCTCAAATCCGGCAATCATACGCAGCAAAGTGGTCTTGCCACAGCCGGAAGGCCCCAGAATAGAGAAAAATGATCCGGCAGGAACATCAAACGAGACACCATCGACAGCGGTAAAGTCACCGAATTTCTTCACCATATCAGAGACAGAAAGATCGTTAATCATGAAATATCGTCCGGGGATAAAAAATTAAACAAAGGCGGAGAGTCCGAAGACCCTCCGCCATAGATATTACTATTTCAGCAACCCTTAATTGGCAGCCTTAATTTTATCGAGGATCTTGCCTTCCATGCTTTCCAGCTTGGCAGGCACCGGGGGATACCACTTGATGTTGTCAATAACTGACTGAGGAAAGGAGCGGGCAAAGTTATCCGCAACAGCCTTATCTGTGAACTTCAGAGCATCTTTGGAGGCAGTGGCATATTTTTCCTTGGAGGAGAAGTAACCGGCGTTTTCAGGCTTCATAGCGAAGTTGATCCACTTGTAGGCAGCGTCAACATTTTTAGCTTTGACCGGGATGGCGAAAGTATCAATCCAACCAAGGGCACCTTCTTTGGGAGCCTTGAAATCAATGGCCTTATTGTCGGTGTGAAGTTTCCATCCACCTGCATCCCAAGCCATGGCAACAAAGACTTCACCGGAACGCATGGATTCAAGCAGGGAATCGCCGTTAGCCCAGTAATTTTTAACAATAGGCTTGGATTTGATCAGGGTCTCGGCAATTTTGTCGAGCATGGCTTTGTATTCTTTGGGCTTGTCATAAAGAGCAAAGGGATCATAGCCGAGGGCAAAGCCCATGGCGATGAGGGTGGGTCTCTTAAGGCGGTAGCTTACGCGACCTTTATATTTAGGATCAATGAGAGCTTTAAAAGAATCTACGCCCGGAGCCTTATCACTGTTAACGATCAGTCCGGAAGTACCCCAGCAAAAAGGAGCAGCGTAAGATTTATCCTTAACAAGGGTGTTGGCTTTAACCGCGGTGAGCATTGAAGGAATGAACAGGCTGGAATCAAGCTTGGAGTAATCCATGGCCTGATACAGCTTGTATTTTTTCTGAACAGAAGAAATACGGTCCTGAGAAGGCTGGGCAAGGTCAAAACCAGCACCGCGGGTGGCCCGCAACTTGGCGATCATTTCTTCGTTGTTGGAAAAAGTAACCTCAACCTTGATTCCGGTTTCTTTTTCAAAAGTGTCGATCAATTTCTGGGGGGCATACCCTTTCCAGGTTAACAATTTCAGAGTCTCCGCCTGAGCGGTTCCAGCCAGTGCAAACAGGGTCAACAAAGCAAATACAATAATCCTTTTCATGACAAACTCCATATTTATGTAACAAACAAGCGAATAATTCCGTTAGTTGTTACAAGCACATACAAACACGAACACCACCAACTCGTCACAAAACAGCAAAGGTCACGTTACAGCCACAAGTGAATTTAAAGCAAGTTTTTTGACAAATTCCACATATCGAAAACAATTTGTGCACTTTCGAAAACAACCGACCTATAAGAAAAGCCCTCCCGCGCAGAGCACGGAAGGGCTTCAATCAATTCTATTCAGCTATGTCTTAATTGTTCTTAAAGGCAATACGGAAACAGGCACAAGC
Source organism: Desulfovibrio sp. JC022 (assembly GCF_010470665.1). Taxonomy (NCBI): domain Bacteria; kingdom Pseudomonadati; phylum Thermodesulfobacteriota; class Desulfovibrionia; order Desulfovibrionales; family Desulfovibrionaceae; genus Desulfovibrio; species Desulfovibrio sp. JC022. The sequence goes on from NZ_VOPZ01000005.1 coordinate 328,126, forward strand.
CCCGCCCCAGGTAATGCCGAGTCCGAAGAGCATCATGATAATTGCTGAAAATTCCATACTTAGCTCCTTTTCAGGAAGTTTCTGTTGATACCGGTCACATTCACAAATCCGCCTTTACTGCGGGCGCAGGCAAGACCGAAGAGCAGGCAGATGACAAGCGTGGACCAGCCGAAGGCAACAGTGGCGGAAGTTGAGTAACCGCCGTAGTTCTCGGAAAGATCACCGATGAAGTTAGAAACCAGCATGAAACCGAGCATTGCCGGAACAACGAAGCGCAGGCTGTTAATCCAGAGTGCGCCGACCTTGATCTCGGAGGTCAGGTTCACGTGGTTGCGCAGGTCATCAAGTTTGCAGAACCATGCGATGAAGATGATTTCAATGAATCCGCCCATGAGGATACCGAAGTTGTTGATGAAGTGGTCCACGATATCGAGCAGGAGCAGTCCGCCGCCGGTGGTGAAGGCAATGCTGACCAGAAAGCCGATGGCACACATGATGGTCGCCGCCATTTTACGGGAAACGTTCATCTTATCGATCAGCGCAGCAACAACAACTTCCGCAAGGGAAATCATGGAAGACAGCCCCGCAACGGTGAGCGCGAGGAAGAACAGGGTTCCGAAGAAAGCGGGGGCAGGCATCAGGTTTACCGCTGTGGGCAGGGTGATGAAGGCAAGCCCCACACCGGAACCGGCGACTTCACTGACCGGAACGCCCTGCTGAAGGGCCATGTAGCCCAGTACGCTGAAAATCATGATCCCGGAAATGATGCTGAAACCGCAGTTGATGAATACGGTCATACAGGCATTGTTGTTGATATCGGAATCCTTGGACAGGTAACTGGAATAAGAAATCATGATCGCAAAGCCGATGGACAGGCTGTAAAAGATCTGTCCGAATGCATCGGCCCAGACCTTGCCGTCCATGAGAGCGTGAAAGTCGGGCTTGAACAGCCACTGCAGACCGTCAACAGCACCGGGAAGCATCAGCCCTCTACCGATAAAGATGAACACAAGCAGGAAAAGCAGGGGCATGAAAATTTTACTGATCCGTTCAATACCGCTTTTAACACCGGTGAACACAGCAATGAAAGTCATCAGCCATGCTGCGGCGGTGGCGGTAAGAATCTTGGTCTGAACGCCGCCCATATTCATGGGGGAATCAGTCAGGCCGAGAAATTCTCCGAAGAAAAATTCCTTGGGAGACGCACCCCAGCCCTGAGTGAAGGCCAACAGAAAATAGTTGATGGCCCAGGCCACAACCACCACGTAATATGTGGTGATGATGAAGGAAACCATGACCTGCCACCAGCCGAGCCATTCCCATTTCTTGGAAATAGAGGAAAAAACCTTGGGTGCGGACCCTTTGAATTTCTGGCCCAGACCGAATTCAAGAATCATGAAAGGCATACCTGCGGCAAGCATGGCCACAAAATATGGAATGAGGAATGCGCCACCGCCGTTTTCATAAACCATGTACGGAAAACGCCAGATGTTTCCCAGTCCGATTGCGGAACCCACTGCGGCCATAATGAAGCCGGTACGAGAGCCCCATGTTTCTCTTTTCTGCATCTTGCTGTAACTCCTTAAAAAATCCGTCTCCGCAACAGCGACGCGGAATCGGCATGAATAAAAATGAACCGGAAACACCCGGACGGGCGATCCTTCCTATTGAGGTCAGGGCTATGGGAATTTAAGACTTGCTTTTCAGCCTGTCCTCCCGGACAGAAGCACACTGCGGCACAGACGTTTCAACGTTCTCAACGGGAAAAGGAATGTTTTGGACAGGATGACGGGAGCTGATAGCCCTTGGGGGTGAATTGATAGTCCAGATGCGGTATGGGGTCAACTGAGAATCGTCCATTCTTTACAATTTGCGACATTTATCCACAATCCAGCAAAGAATAACTAAAAATATTGCCTATTTTTTCAAATTACCTAAAAAAAGTTAAATCTACTCAGAATAAAGTTCAAGGCAGTTTCGGCCTTTTTCTTTAGCCAGATAGAGAGCTTTATCTGCCTGATGAAGCAAGACATCGAATCCGTCGCCATTGTCCGGGACCATACTGGCAACTCCGATGCTGACGGTGACCACAGAATTAAGACTTTCGCAATGGTCAATTTCCAATTTTTGTATATTGGCACGTAATTTTTCGGAAATGCGCAGGCCGCCCTCGCGATCGGTATCCGGGAGCAAAGCTACAAATTCCTCACCACCGTATCGGGCCACAAAATCAGTGGATCTATGCAGGCTTCCGGCCAACTCCCTTGCCACAAGACGCAAGCATTCATCGCCCATGGCATGCCCATTTGAATCATTATACAATTTGAAAAAATCAATATCGATAAATGAAATCGTCAAAGGACTTTCATGACGCCGGGCACGCTGCCATTCTATCTTCAAACGCCCCTCAAGCTGTCTGCGGTTAGGCAAACCGGTCAGAGGATCAATCATGGAAAGCTCTTTGAGCATATCACGCTGCTTTTTCAATTCCAGCTGGGTTTTAACCCGCATTTTTACAATAGGCAGGCTGAACGGCTTGATAATATAATCCACAGCACCAATTTCAAGTCCTTTAGCCTCATCCTCAACCTGATCCCGTGAGGTGATAAAAATTACCGGAATCTCTTTTGTTTCAGGCTTGCTCTGCAATGCACGGCAGACCTCATAACCATCCATTCCGGGCATAACAATATCAAGCAGTATGAGATCCGGAGGATCGTCTGAAGCAGCAATTTCAAGTGCACCGGGACCGTCAAGAGCGACAGACACGCGGTATTCATCAGCCAGTGCCGCTCCAAGCAGCTTGATATTCGCCGGGGCATCATCAACGATTAAAATTTTATATTTCAAATGCTCTATGCTCATTTTTTATTCATCCTGAATATTTTTAACCAGCCCGCTCAATTCTTCCAATTCCACCAAAGCCCCTTTGAAATCAAAGCCATTAATAGCTTTCCTGAGCCTGTCCAGAACAGAGCAGTATTTATCTTCGTTCATCCGTACTGCTATGATCTCAAACAAACTCTCTGCTCCGAAATCATTATTCATAAGGAGCTTTCTTAATTTCTCAAGTAACTCAGCAACTTCTGCCTCGGATTCAAGACCGGGCATAGCTTCAAGTACGACTTCGCGTTCAGGCAAGCTGCGGATTGACTCCAGCACCACCTCTAATTCTTCTTCATACGAATTTAAGAGCAAGTGCACTTTTTCATAATTCCTGTTCTGAACAGCCTGCTCCAGATCATTACAAATTGAATGCAGTGAAAGTGCAGAAAAATTACCGCAAACCCCTTTTAATGCATGGGCCAGTATCGCCAGTTCATCTTCCTGCCCGCTATTAAACAATGCCCGCAAACGGTCTGCGGAGTCCGCATAATCGGCCTCAAAATCATCAAGCATGGAGTAAAACAACCCGGTCCTACCCAGCATCCTTTGCAGGGCTTCCTTAACATCAATACCCGGTAGGGAATCAGGCAATCCATTATTAATTTCGCACAACCTGCCTTCAGACGACATTCCCGTAAAAGAGCCGGAATCCTGCGCTGAAATCCACCTGCTCAGAGCTTCAAAAAGCTGGTGAGTATCAATAGGCTTGGAAACATAGTCATCCATTCCCGCATTAATGCACTTCTCCCGGTCCCCCTTCATGGCATGGGCTGTCATCGCTATGATGGGCAGTTCCTTAAATTTATCATTTTTCCTGATTTCAGCGGTTGCTTCCAGACCATCCATAACCGGCATCTGCACATCCATGAGTACCGCGTCATATGAATTCTCCTTAACCTCTACAACGGCCTCAAGGCCATTGACCACAGCCTTTACATTCATGCCCACACATTCAAGAATATCCTGAGCGACATTACGATTGATAGCATTGTCTTCCACCAGCAACACGGTTGCCCCGGACAGCCTGCGACCGAATTCCTCGGTATCGCTGCCTAAAGCGGACATTGTAGGCACTTCATCACGTTTATACTCAAAAACATTCATCACCGTGTCGAAAAGCATGGATTGCTTGATAGGCTTGATGAGGAAAGCATTGACCCCGGCCTTTTCAGCACGGACCATGACTTCCTCGCGCCCGAAGGCAGTCATCATGATAATGGGAGTCTCGCGAATAAAAGGATTCTTGCGAATGCGGGAAGTTACATCAATGCCGTCCATTCCGGGCATTTTCCAATCCAGAATAAGCAGCTTGTAAGGCTCATCCCCGGCAGCGGAAAGACGGGTCAAGGCATCCTCGCCGGAATCAACAGCAGTGACATTGAAACTAAGTGATTCAAGTGTCTCGCGCATAATTTCCCGCGCGGAATCATTATCATCCACAATAAGGACCTTAAGCCCTCGTAAATCAGGCGGAGTATGCACCAGATGGGCAGAAGGGGCGGAGCTTATACCGAATTCCACTGAAAAATAAAAAGTCGTCCCCTGACCGGGCCTGCTTTCGGCCCATATTTTACCGCCCATGGCTTCCACCAGATGTTTGGTGATGGCAAGCCCAAGCCCGGTACCACCGAACTTTCTGGTGGTGGAACCGTCTGCCTGGGTAAACGCTTCAAAAAGATCGGGCAACACTTCTTCATCAATCCCGATGCCGGAATCGCTGACCGAAAAAGTCAGCATAGTCCTGTCCTTATTGACCGGTCCCGGATTGGCACGGACCACGACTTCCCCGGCATCAGTAAATTTAATCGCGTTATTTGTCAGATTGATCAGCACCTGACCTAGGCGGAGCGGGTCACCGATAAGCCGGGGCGGAACCTTGGGAGCCACCGAGACCACCAGCTCAATCCCTTTATCAGAAGCATTGTTTGCAAAAAGATCGGAAAGATTCTCAACCACATCAGCCAGTTCAAATTCAGTCCTTTCAAGATCAAGTTTCCCGGCTTCAATCTTGGAAAAATCAAGAATATCATTGATGATGGCGAGCAAAGAGCGAGCCGAAAGCTTGATTTTATGCAAATAGTCCCGCTGCTTCGGAGTAAGGTCAGTGCGCAGGGCAAGGTCTGTCATGCCCAGCACCCCGTTCATGGGAGTCCTGATTTCATGACTCATATTGGCAAGGAATTCACTTTTGGAGCGGTTTGCCTCATCGGCAACCCTCTTGGCCTGTTCAAGTTCCAGAACTGTATCAGAAAGACGCAGGGCATGCTCTTTTTGCACATCGCGGGCTTTGCGAAGATCCTCAGCGTAACGCTCAAGGTCTTCTTCAGTTTTTTTGCGGTCAGTAATATCGGAAACAAATCCTTCCACTGCTTCCGGTATTCCGTCATCCCCGTAAACCCCCTGCCCTTTCTCCCAGACCCAGCGTTCATCACCATACTTGGTAGTAATCCGGTAGAGAAATTCAAATGTTTTACGGACAGATACAGCTGCCTGAATTTCATCGTTTACTCTGTCCCGGTCTTCCGAAATTATCAGCTCCCGGTAATTAACCCCTTGGCTGGAAATCAATTCATCTGGACGGTACCCGGTCAGCGCAAAAGTTCCTTCACTTGCAATTTCAAGACGCATTTCCCCGGAAAGACCACGGCGGTATGCCATCCCCGGAAGACTGCTCATCAGGGTACTCAGGGCGCGCTGACTCTCATGCAACTCACGGGTGCGCTCCTCAACCTTCTGCTCCAAGGTGGCCTGATAACTTTTGATCTCTTCTTCAGCCTTCCTGCGGATAACAATCTCTTCGCGCAGGGAATAGTTATATTCCTTCAACCTCTTCATAAAATTATTAAAATGGTCAGCCAGCAATCCCAGTTCATCCCTGGCTTCCCGCTCCATGCTGACCGCAAGATCCCCTTCTTCAGCCTGCGCGAATTTTTCCTGCAATTCATTAATAGGTCTGGTCAGAGCATTGCCGATAAAAATCGAAGTTACAGTCATCAGCAGCAGGGCAACTCCCATTGCAATAAGAATGACCAGCCCTATCTCATCAAGAGGTTGATAAAAATCAGACTTGTACCCGGATGAGGCAACAATCCAGCCCAGCTCAGGAATATCGTTAAAATAAACAACTTTCTTGCTGGACTCAGCATCGCCGGGATTTCTCCAGTCGTACTCCAATCTCCCATTCTTGAGTTTGATAATTTTTTCGATAACTTCTCTCTGGCCGGAGTTATCAAGTTCCTTATAAGTAACCCCTTCCAGCTCAGGATGAATCAGAAATTTACCTTCATAGTCAATAATGCTTGGATACCCGGTCTTACCAAATCCCAAACCCAGAAAATTTTCATGCAAATCATCCAGATTAACAATCTGGTTGAATTCATCACGATAGGAAGAAGCAGTTATGATCCAGTCCCAAGGCTGGAAATAAGTCATCGCCACCGCTTTGGGCCGGGCCTCTTTTTCAAGGGGTTCTTTCCAGTTATACTCAAGGTAACCGTTTTTCTGTTTAATCTGTTCCTTCACAAAAGAAAGACCGCTTAAATCCACCCCAAGCAGGCTCCGCTTCGGATGGACCACCATTATGCCTTCGCTGTTAAGGCAATAAACCCTGCCGGTCCGGCCGATCCGCTGACTGAGAAAGGCCTGCGCCGCTCGTTTCCTGGCTTCTTCTTCACTCAGTATCCCACGGCGCACCTGTCGCTGAAGCTGGTGGGCTATTTCATAATTTTTTTCTGCCACGGCCCGCATATAGTTTTTAATTGATGCGTCCGCAGTGGTTCGGACCATATTCAGGATGGTCTGGGTCGCTATTTTCAGATCCCCTTCAATGGTGTCCTGAATAATATTCTTGGCCTGCATAAAAATCAGACCACCGCCCACACCGAAAGCCAGCAGAAATGCGAATGAATAAGCTATGAACAGCTTATCACGAATGCGTATTCCACTAAAACGTTTAAACATCTACTTCTCCGGGGCCAAATTAAAAACAGGTTTGTAATCCCTTGGCCCGAAGAGTCCTTCATAAGGATAGCTACCGATATTTTCAGTTGTGACAGTGGGAATAAACGGCCCGGAACGGAAAGGAAAATCTTTACCCGGCTTGTCGCCGTCAAGAATGCGGACCATCATATCAACGGCCATACGGCCCTGAAAAACAGTAAGGTCGGAAGGAGAAGCCAGAACCCGGCCTTTTGCTATTTTATCGTACAAAGAGGGAATAATATATGTAGAGACTACACCGATCCCGGTTCTGCCCCGCTCTTCAATAATTGCAGGGGCTGCCGTTGCCGCAACAGCATTGCCTACCAGATAATCAATGCTCTCCTGCTCATCTAAAACATCACGGATAAGCCTGCTTTGGATATCATTTCCAGTATCACCCCATTTCACGGCAACAATCTCGATATTGCCCGGAAAATACTGCATAGCATCCTCAAACCCGTGCAGTGTTTCAGGAGCCCAGCCAGACCCTTCAGGACCAGGGAAAAAAGCGATCTTAAGATTATCACGCCCGAAACTCTCTGCCTGCTCGGCAAGGAATTCACCGGCGTAATACCCCATATCGTAAAATGAAACCAAAGCCTTGGCTGTTACCTGTGGAGCATGAACATCATTTACAACTTCCACAACGGGAATTTCTTTAGCAGCGGTTTCAGCGATAATCCCGTCAGTGGCCCGGTAGTGCACTGAACCGAGAATAATTCCATCTACATTTGCACGACTGAGTTCACGGAGCTGTTCAACCTGCTTATCAAGGTTATCGTAACCGCCGGCCTCAAGAAGTTTTATGCCCACTCCGAGACGTCTGGCTTCCTGAATTATGCCGTAATTCACCGCCACCCAATAAGAATCTTTCATATGGGGAAAAGAAACCCCTATGGTATACGGACGGACGGCCTTTTGCGGAGCAGTCCACTCCTCGAGCTTAGGACCTTTCAAACAATCACACGCCTGTCCCGGAACTTTTTTATCAGCGTCATAAACGCCGTAATAACTCTTGACCTGAATAGGCCACCAATTGTCCTCACCTGCAAGCACAGGAGAAGCCCCTGCAAACCAGCAGACAAGAACAGAAAATAATAAAACCCTGAAAAATCTAGACTCCAAATAAGGCAAAAACAATCTTGAACAAAATAATGACATTAGACCCTTTTCTCGCTGGCTTACAATAAGCTATTTAAAATCAATCAATTACCAAAAAAACAAGTCCAGCATGACTTCCACCTCACTTGTAAGCATAGATTAATACCGATCTTTTGTTAACAACTATGCATTATATTCATCATTATGGACCGCCGCACTCTCTGAAAGTTCATAATAATTGTTGACTCCGCAGCAATTCTCGTAAATAAAAGTCAGCTTTCGAAAGAACGGCAGGTATTAAAATAACGTAAAACCGCACGCCACACTGGCGCACTAATTGCCGTTTCACACTTCCCGCCAAGAACATAAAACATCACACTAGCAAGCTGGTCACGCGTCAGCTTTGGATATCAATATTTGCAGTAGGGACCTCCTGCGGTCTCTGCTTTTTTATTTTTAATAATTACAACCCGCTTTAAAAGGATTTTTTGTGAATTCGAACCACTCAATTGTTCCCCCCTCCAAGGGCAGTGTCAGAGCTGATATTTTTTCCGGACTTACCGTAGCCCTGGCTCTTGTCCCTGAAGCTGTAGCCTTCTCCTTTGTCGCAGGCGTTCCGCCCATGGTCGGCCTGTACGGCGCGTTCCTCATGTGCCTTATCACTTCAGTTATAGGCGGCAGGCCCGGCATGATCTCCGGTGCGACCGGGGCTATGGCTGTTGTTATGGTAGGCCTCGTCATGGAAGGCAATGCGCTGGGCGGACCCGACTCCCACGCAGGTCTCCAGTATCTCTTTGTCACACTGTTATTAGTCGGTATTTTTCAGCTGCTGGCCGGTTTTTTCCGCCTCGGTAAATTTATCCGCATGGTCCCCAGATCGGTAATGATGGGATTCGTCAACGGGCTGGCCATTGTTATTTTTCTTTCCCAGCTGAACATGTTCAAATCAGAAGGAACTTGGATGCAGAGCCAGCCGCTCTGGATCATGGCCGGTCTGGTTGCTTTAACCATGGCAATCCTCACCGTTGTTCCCAAACTATACAGCAAGGCACCGGGAGCACTCATCGCGATCATTTCAGTTTCCATCCTTGTCGCCGCCATGCAAATCGATACGCAAACTGTACTTTCATTCATCCAATCCAACGGCGGGACCGGCATTAAAGGCGGACTGCCTTCATTTGCCATTCCCCAAGTACCGCTGACATGGGATACACTGATCTTTATTACGCCCTACGCTTTAATTCTTGCCGCCATCGGCCTGATCGAATCCCTGATGACCTTGTCATTAGTGGATGAACTCACCGAAACCCGCGGAAGCGGAAACCGCGAATGCCTCGCGCAGGGAATAGCCAACTTTATTAACGGCCTGTTCGGAGGCATGGGCGGCTGTGCCATGATCGGTCAGAGTATCATCAATATATCCTCCGGCGGACGAGGAAGACTTTCCGGGATAGTTGCGGCCGGCGCACTGCTCTTTTTTATCATGTTCACTTCACAATACATTGAACAGGTGCCCATTGCCGCTCTGGTCGGAGTAATGTTTATCGTGGTCATCAAGACATTTGCATGGAGCACTTTCAACATTATTAACAAGGTCCCCAAATGGGACGTCATCGTGATTGTGCTGGTGACAGTCCTGACCGTAAAATATGATCTCGCCATCGCGGTTATCTGCGGCGTAATCATCTCTGCATTGATCTTCGCATGGGAAAACGCCCTGCGAATCCGCGCCCGCAAAATGGTGGATGACCAGGGAATCAAGCACTACCAGATTTACGGCCCGCTGTTCTTTGCTTCCACAACTCTCTTCCTGAGCAAATTCGACGTGCAGGGCGACCCGGATAAAGTGATCATTGATTTCAAGGAATCCAGAATCATGGACCAGTCCGCAATTGAAACGGTCAACAAGATCGCCTCCATGTACGAACGGGCCGGAAAAAAGGTTTATCTGGTCCATCTCAGTCAGGATTGCGTCAGTCTGATCAAACGGGCTGAAAAAATCTGTGTGGTCAATATTCTGGAAGATCCGAACTACTTCGTCGGTATAGACAACTATCATCAATATATTGAAAATCTGGAATTTGAAGCATTGTAGACATACGCTTCTTTCGGATACAAATTTAAAAAGGGTCAGCATTTTGCTGGCCCTTTTTTTGGGTAGGAAGGTAAGGTTTTTAATGTTTTATTATGAAGCATATCCCAAAACAGCTCCTTCCAAAGCCAGCTGTAGAACAATTTTTCCATTCAATTACTCGACTTTCGGAGTTGTTGATCATGCAGCAACTCTCCTTGATCTTTGACATTGCTCCCTGTTTAAGCCATAAATATAGAATGCTTGTTTGAGAACTTCTGCCATCATGACTTGGCATGCCTACTCTGCAACCTATTTGTTTTCCGGTAGATTTTCCGCAGTCAGAGTCAATATCCGTTGAAGAGACTCCAAATAATCCAAGTCGCGCATTTCTTCACAGCAGGCATGGAAAAGCAGACCGAGAGTACGTGGATCATCGTTTCGCCTTTGTTCCAAAGCGAGGAAGAGATACCGCATCAGAACGATGGTGGTGAGCGCGATAAGCGCATCGGAATCGGATAAATTCGTATCCGTGGAAAGAAGAGCGAGCCAGTCCTTTTTGTGTTTGTTGCGCACGAAAACGATACGGGCAGAGCTGCCGTTGTTCATGGCGACAACAACACTTGCGAGCACCTTGGCTCGTCCGGGCCTTTTCTTGATTTTTCGGTAGATTGCATCAACGGTCAAACGTTCCTCTCCAAAGCTGTGAAGGACTTTGGGAGTGCGTTTAATCATGCAGATTACAGGCAAAAATTCGCTTGCCTCAGCGATGATTGAAGGCATGCCGAACCAACTGTCCATGAGCAAATATTTGGCCCGAATTCCGGCAGACAAAGCTCGGCGCAGCATAGGGCCGATTAAAGTTGTGGATTTGCATATAGCTACTTGGCGACGCTTGGCTCCGCAGGTTCGACTATCAACCTGCTTGGTTACACCTTGAGTTCGATTCTTCTCATTGGGAGAAGACAACAAGACAAAATCAAGGGGAACAAGGCTGTTGCCGTCAGACCAACACAAGCTCAACAGCCGGAAACCTTTAAGAAATTTGCTTTCCGAGTGATCAAAAACACGGGCCAGCAACTCGACTTTTTTTGCACGAGGACGATGCACGGTGGAATCATCGATTATAAGCACCGATTCTCGGTCGTCCGAAGTCAGTTCTTGAAATACAGCGCAGACTTTGGCAGCCAGACGAAGCAGGAAACGCCGCCAACTGAAACGGCTTGAGCGCAGGAAATTGTAGGCTGCATCTTTTGCAAAATCCTTATCCTGTTTGGTCGCAAAGCATCGGTAAAGATTGAGACTGAGAAATGGAAGAGAAAAAATACAGGAAAGCAGAAGAGTCGGAGATACTCCCTTTGTTTTCTTGATTCCGCAGCTATGGGCAAGGGTTCCGATCCCGAAATGCTGAAAAAACGAGTCGATTCGACTTGAAATTTGATGCTCTGGGACTTGCATGGCATGGGCAGTAAAGTTACGTTGCATTCGGGGCCTTCTTTTTTATCGTTCTGGTGTGTGGTAACAACAGGATATCAAGGAAGAAAGGACCCTTCAACTAAATACTGTTTTTATTCCAACATGTTGCCTATTGTTTAAACTGTAAAACTATATCCGAAAGTCGAGTTTCGAAATATATTCCACATGGTACTGATAAGCACTCTGCTTCTTACCGCTCTCTGCTCAACAGTTCATGCGGACACAACCTTCAAATTAAACTGCCAAGACGTAAAAAGAATAAACATCTACGAAGTCGATTGAGAAACAGCACCGATAATTAATGTAAAGCCGGATGAATGCTACTATAGGGTACAGGTGACATTAAATCGAAAAGCAGTAATAAGACTTAAAAATTCTGCGCAATTCTCCAACTGTACAGAATTTTTAATCGATGGGTATGTTCATACGCACCTAATGCGCTTTGATGTGAACATCAACGATGACATTCTGAAAGGATTTGTCCCGGACCTTAGAAATACCAAAATGAACCACAACATGTACTTCTCATTTATGGAATTAACTAAAAAATATGCCATCAGAACAGCAAAAACAATATGTGCAGACTTTGAACCGGACATCTTCCCATTTTTCGAATTGAGAAGCGCATTGGGGCTAGGTGATGACTACGGTGACTGCCAAGGCATAGAAGTTCCATATGAAACAGCCAAAGAAATGATCTATGAATGTGTTAAGCGCATTAAAACTGGGTTGAGTTGTGAAGAATTCAGCCTCAATTGCAATCCTGTTTCCACAGATAAAAGAATAAGCCCCAATAAACGACCATCAGTAATATTACCTACAGAAGCAGTATCTTCTTATTTAAAGCTTAAAAAAAATCGCAATAAAAAAACGGATCATAATCATCTAAGCCCTTGGACTTCGGTTCAGGGGCTTTTTCTTGAATTGAATTAGCCGGGACAAAATGGACAGAAATCGAATTTTGTCCATATTGTCCATTTTGTCCCGTAGCTTTTATTTTGGTTTAGTACCCTCGTGCCTGAACTCGGCAGGAAGGTTTTCACGGAATTCTTCGATCACAGAATTGGCTGGTCTGACCATTTCCAGTTTCTGAATGTAATCTTTGACTATGACCTTGTCAGCGATGACTTTGTATTCTTTGTGCGGGAATTGCTTTTTCGCTGTCGGGTCAGCGACCATTTCAAGGATCATATTGGCGACGAAGAATCCTTCTTTGCGTGCGCCTTCCAGCTTCTTCTCGGACTTCGTCAATCGGGCCTTCAGGGTCCGTGCGTCTTCCAATTCTTTTTCCAGCTCTTTAACTTTTGGACTGGAAGCATAATCAACTTGGCTTAACCTTGAATATGCTTCTTCGGCCCGCAGGACTTCATCCAAATCGGAAAAACAGCTTTCATTGAAAATGAGTAGCAACCTGATCTTTGTCCGGCATGAATTGCGAATAAAAACATTTGACTATCAAAGCTCGCTCAGGATTCTTTTTTGAATTTTATGGGGAAGTCTGTTTTGGACATAAAAAAAGGGCCTTTCGCTTTTTGCGAAAAACCCTTTGATTTCAAGTGGTACCGGGAGCGAGACTCGAACTCGCAAGGGCGTGAACCCGGCGGATTTTGAGTCCAAATTTTAACTTTTTTCTGACGTCCCCTGACGTCCCTGATTGTGTAATTTCAACATGTTACGATCTTTCTATGGTCACCTGACGTCCCTTGTAAATTGCACAAAGTGGGAATATAGTGGGAACATGAAGTCAACGAAACGAGTTTGGAAAAAAGTAAAAGGAACAAAAGGCATCCGCTATTTTGAACATGAAACCAGAAAACATAAAGGCAAACCTGATCGCTATTTTACAGTCCGCTGGAGCCATGCCGGAAAAAAATTTGAAGAGGGCATTGGCTGGTCTTCCGAAGGCTGGACCGCAACTGATATTAGCGGTATTCGCCACAAGCTTCAACAGAATTACAAATCCGGGGCCGGACCAACATCTTTTACTGATCTAAAACACGAACATGAGCGCAAACTCATGGAAGCTCAAAAGAAAGAAGAAGAGGAGCAGATCAAGGAAATCTCTTTTCAGGAATTCTTTGAGCAGTATTATATTCCATGGAAACGCGACCGTAAAAAACGCAAAACATGGACCGACGATGTAAAAAGAGCCAATAAACGTATCCTTCCTTTCTTAGGCGCGTTTCCCTTGTCGGCCATTACTCCAGACCTCCTACAGGAGTTCATGGACTCCATGTATGATGAAGGTCTGGCTGATGCCTCTGTTCTCCATAACATGGCTATTATCAGGTCTGTTTTCAACCGGGCGGCCACTACGATCATCAATGATGTGGTTGTATTTCCCCACCAGACCCCGCTTGAGCATATCGACCTGCCGCAAATCGGCGACAAAAACCAGCGTCAACGGTACCTCACTAAAGAAGAAGCCAAGGCTGTGCTGCAAATGACTTTGGATAAGAGTGAAGCTGCCGCTTCCGATAACCGCCGACTGGCTTGGCAGGATCTGCATGATGCAATTGTCCTCTCTTTGCACACAGGCATGAGACTCGGAGAAATTCAGCGGGTCGAATGGCATGACGTAAACTTCTATGGCAAATCCATTACCGTGCGGACGATCAGCAACGGACAGAAACCTGGCGGTAACATCCCTCTTAACTCTGCTGTTCTTGAAATGCTCATGCGCAGAAAAGATGATTCCACTGACGCCCTTATTTTTTCCCCAATTCGCGGAGGAGAAAAGCGACACAATCTTTCACATCAATTTAAAGCCGTAGTGGACGACTTGGGTTTAAATAAATTCGCCACCGCCAAAAGCCAGAGAATTGTTTTTCACTCGTTGCGCCACACTTTCGCCTCGTGGCTGGCTATTGCGGGAGTGGACATCTACAGAATCAAGACCTTGATGCGCCACAAGACCATCAACATGACCATGCGCTATGCCCATCTCAGCCCTGATTATTCACAGGGGGCTGTGGACCTGCTGACTGTCGATTAATCACCTCTAAACTTGACAAAGCGTTGCGCGGTGCGCAACATATAAATTAGGAACAATGATCAAAACATTTAAGCACAAAGGTCTGGAAAAATTTTATCGCTCCGGTTCAACTGCCGGAATACAGGCCAAGCATTCCAAGCGGCTCAGAATCCAGCTTTCGGTCATCGATACGGCACAGGAAGTGGAAGACGTTAACCTGCCCGGATTCAGGCTGCATAAACTCAAAGGAAGCCGTGCGGACCTCTGGTCCACAACCGTTAACGGTAATTGGCGGCTGACCTTTGAATTCCGCGACGGAAATGCCTACATTTTAAACTACGAGGATTATCATTAATGACTATGTTCAATCCCCCGCATCCCGGTGAGCTTATAGGCTCCGTATATATGGAAGAATACAATCTCAGTTGCCGCAAGCTGGCAATGATGCTCGGCGTGGCTCCCTCAACTCTCGCCCGTGTCCTGAACGCCAAGAGCGCGGTATCCCCTGAGATGGCCCTGCGCCTTTCAAAAGTCCTCGGACGCACCCCGGAAAGTTGGCTGGCTATGCAGGCTAATTATGATCTAGGCAAAGTTCGCAGCCAGATTGATTTGTCTGGAGTTACTCCTGTCGGCGTTGATAGCTCGACTGCATAGACTCAAGACATCTACATTTTAAAAATTGTTTTTATAAAAATTAAGTTGCCACATTTAAGATTAAACACCCTGCTTTTCGGCGGGGAGTTTAAGTTCTCGGAGTCCAAATTGGGAGCCCAAACATAAAAAAGGTGACAACTAAATCATGCACTCTTTTTCAA
The DNA here is from genome assembly GCF_010470665.1 of Desulfovibrio sp. JC022. Lineage (NCBI taxonomy): Bacteria > Pseudomonadati > Thermodesulfobacteriota > Desulfovibrionia > Desulfovibrionales > Desulfovibrionaceae > Desulfovibrio > Desulfovibrio sp. JC022. The sequence continues at coordinate 343,430 of NZ_VOPZ01000005.1, forward strand.
GAACGCCAAATCTTCGAATGCCATACTCCACTAAATCATCTCTTCTATAAAGAACCTTGCGGCCACTTTCATAACGATGCCTCGGCCCGGTCATTCTGCTGTCGTCATTTCTCAAAGTCTTAGGCGACAGCCAGCCTCCTGTATATTTCGCCACATCTTTTCTGGCAATAATAGGGGGCAACGATTCAACCAACATATTTTTAAATGCGGCTTCGTTCTCTGTCAGGGGACGATTCCAATCAATCATATATTTGCTCCAATTTGTGTTAGCATTTCCAAGCACAAAACCTAGTGCTAAATTAGCAAAAGTCAAGCTAAAATAAAACATACATATAAGCTGCTAACATAACTCCCAAAAGAGCAATAGACCTACAAAGATCGCATTTTCTCCTGAACCCTAAAGAAAAGACTGGCTACATCAATATTTAGAACCACAGCAGCTTTAACAGCCTCAGAAACCGGCATTCCTTGCGGCTTTCCAGTCGGTGAAACTTCGCGTATTTTCCACCACTTACTTGGAGCAGTCTTGGTATCACCATACATCATCCTAGCAAACTCGGTGTGAGCTATTCCCTGAGCCTGATACGACTCCACTATCTCTGCGACCAAAGTCCTTTCAAATTCATATTCGTAATTTTTCATGAGGACACAATAAACTAAAATCCTGCAAAATCATAGACTAAATTAGCATTGACAATAAATACTAATATAGCATAGACTCGCCACAATCTTCAAAAGATGGAATAACCAACTTAAAGAAAAAAAATCTTATGAAAAAAACAAACCAAAAAACTTCAGTACCTACAAGCAAAAGGGCAAAACACGCACGGGTCCAATACAAAGTTAACCTTCAAAAAATCATAGACCTCATCAGCGAAGGATATACGAAAAAGGCCATTTATGAATTGCTTCATAAAGAAGGATTGGTTTCAATGAGCTATTCGCATTTCTGTCGTTTTAACTCTGAAGGAGACCTCGGCCCCCAAAAAAAGAAGAAAAGAAAGCGTACCAGCAAACCACTAACGAAAGATCTCAACCAAGACTTTGACCATCAAAAAATTGTCACCGACGAAGAATTTAAAAAAATGACCGGCTGAATTAAGAGCACTCTCCTTAAAGAACAGCCACTCATACAACCGTGGTCGTATCTTTCTTGTTAAAATTCATAATATATTTTTTTATTCATTTGTCTAAATATTTTAACATCTTTTGGCTGTCGCCCAAAAAGACCAAAGACATATCTGATAAAAATAAGCAATTTCGCACTTGACAATCTATAACTCGCTTTATAGTGGTTCAAATCTCTGGTGCTATTTTAGCAAAAAACCAAAGCTTCAGCGCACCACAAGAACAGACACCATTGTCAGGAGAATTGAATGGAAAACGAAATATCTAAACTGTACAGAATAGCAGCAGCTATCAACCTTCTCTCGGAAATAATTAGCGACGAGACAGGACTACTACTCTCATATCTAGGTGAAGATATACAAGAGATCACCGAGAGCATGGACAACAAAACCGACTCCACAATAACATCACAATAAGATGCCCCTCGTCAGTAACCAACTCCCCTCACAGGCTTTAAGATAAGCACTTAGACCCAGTTCAAAACTTACCATGCAGACACAAGCACCGTTTAGTCCTAGCGACTAAACGGTGCTTTTTTATTTTTCAATATTTCACGCTATTTTAATTTAACTACTCATATTTACTATACTTTACACACACTACAGGCGACTAAGTGTTTGCTAATTTAGCATTGACAGCTTTTGCTAAATTAGCTTAGACGGAAGTCATGTCAATAACCGACGAATACATAGCAAACAAACTACGCGACAAATTCGGCTCTTTTAGCAATGCCGCAAAGGCYTTGGGATATTCGAGCTATCGCCCTTTCAGAACTGCACTCTTGAGAGGGCTCCCTGAAACAAAAAGAAAATTAGCTCTCATGATTCTTTTGGAGGACCARAATGARCAAAAGTAAAGGATACGCAAGAATAGAATTCATTGCCAATTTAGATGAGATAAAGGCTCTTCATAAAAAGGGATTCAACAAAAAGATGATCTACGATCACTTGATTGAAGAGCGCAAGATAACAATGAGTTACCAATGTTTTTGTTCATATAATCTTGATGGACTGCGCAAAAAACACCTTTCCTATAATCCTGAACAACAGGGAAAAGAACAGAGCCCGCTCGCGGTCAAAGAAAAGGAAAAGACATGGCAACAATAAACATGATTCTGCAAGGCAAAGGCGGGGTAGGCAAAAGTCTTATAGCCAGCCTGCTGACCCAATATCTTTTGGAATCAGGAAAGGACGTCTCCTGCGTGGACACAGATCCCATCAATGCGACATTTGCAGGTTACAAAGAATTTGATGTCACTGCACTGAATATCATGGATAAGGAAGACATTGATCCCAGAAGATTTGACAAGCTCGTTGAACTCATGCTGGCCCTTTCCGATGACGATGAAATGGTCATTGATAACGGTGCAGCCACCTTTGTTCCTCTTGCAAGCTATCTTGCCGGAAACAAGGTTTTCGAGATGCTTGAAGAAAGTGAAATTCAAATCAATCTGCATACAGTTATCACCGGAGGACAAGCTCTGCCGGACACACTCGCTGGCTTAAATTCACTGTTCAAAACGTTCGATGTCCCCATCTATGTTTGGCTGAACAACTACTTCGGTCCCATCAATGGAAATGACAGAAATTTCGAAGAATTTACGGTCTACCACGAGAACACTCACCGCATTGCCGCACTAATCCGCCTTCCCCAGAAAAAGAAAGAAACCTTCGGCAAGGACCTTGAAAATCTGCTCACCGCGAAGATGTCTTTTGATGAAGCGCAGGAAAGCACCCTCCCGATTATGACCCGTCAGCGTCTGAAAATGATCTGGAAAGAAGTTCAGCAGGAACTTTCAAACAGTGGACTTTAGTAGCGGTATGTCTGACCAGATTTCTGAAAATGCCCCCCTCACCATTCAGGGCGTGCGCGACTTGATCGCTGAAAAGCACAAGGTGCTGCTTGATGAGAATGATCCCATTCTCATGGCCGTGACCATGCACCGCGCCGCCCTGAATGAGTATGAATTGCTGCTGGCCGACCATCAGCAAAAGCTTTCCGCTGACATGTCCGGCCATGTTGCTTCTTTTGCTGCTGAGGTACGCAAATCCACCAATAGCCTGTTGAGTAAGGCGGTCAAAGCCAACATCGATAATTGTCTGGCTCAGATCAGCGAACACGAAAAGCAGATGAGCCGTTTTATCAACTCAATCCGGGCCATGGCTATTTTTGCCGGGGTCCTTTTCGGATTGTCCGTTGCCGTATCAGTCTCAGTTATTGTTTGGGGTTCGTGATGGATGAGCGGCTTGTCAGAAACCTGCTGCACAACATGGGACCGACCATTGTTTCAGCTCTGGAAGATGAAAAAGTAGTTGAAATCATGGTCAACCCGGACGGCAAACTCTGGATTGAAAAGCTCGGTGAAGAAATGGCCGTAGCCGGTGCTCTAGCTTCCAGCCAGACCGCCATGATCATTTCATTGGTTGCCAGTGCTTTGGACACAACCGTTACCGACAAAAATCCCATCATTGAGGGCGAATTGCCCGCTGAAAAGCCGCTCAACGGCAGTCGTTTTGAAGGTTTGTATCCGCCCGTTGTACGTAGTGCTTCTTTCACCATCAGGAAGAAGGCCAGCCGGGTCATTCCTCTGGAAGACTACGTGGTCAGCGGGACCATGAACCTTGAAGTTATGAAAGGGACTCTGGCCGCCGTTAAGGACAAGAAAAATATTGTCGTCATTGGCGGGACCGGGTCCGGCAAAACCACGCTGGTCAACGGCATTATCAAATCAATTTCGGAAGTCTCCCCTGCCGACCGGTTGGTTATCATCGAAGACACTGCGGAACTGCAAAGTCAGTCCCGCAATTCAATTTTTCTGCACACTACTCCGCATACCTCCATCCAGTCATTGGTCCGGGCGACAATGAGGCTTCGCCCGGACCGGATACTTGTGGGTGAGGTGCGCGGAGGTGAAGCCCTCGACCTGCTCAAGGCTTGGAACACCGGGCATCCCGGCGGCATTGCCACTGTTCACGCCAACTCTGCGGCAGAAGGTCTGCTGCGTATTGAGCAACTTATCTCGGAAGCATCCACTTCGCCCATGCCGCAACTGATCGGCTCGGCTGTGGACTTTCTGATTTTCATCCGCCGTACCCGCAAGGGCAGGACAGTATCCGAGGTGGCGGAAGTAATCGGATACGACCCTGTAAATCAAAAATACATCCTGGAGTACATCTACGATGAAAACAAATAAGCATAAATATCTGCCCCTTCTGGCAATACTCCTGCTGACCGCTCTGCCTGATGCAGCCTTTGCTTCCAACTCAATCAATGAACTCAGCACGCCCATGGAAATGGTGGTCGGCACCATCACCGGGCCGGTTGGCCGTTGGATCTGCATCGGCGGCATGGGGATCTCCGGCATCGCTTTTATCATGAAAAGGGAAGAACTTGAGGGCGGCTTCAAAACCCTGCTCAAAACCGTATTCGGCATGTCCTTTGTTGCGCTGGCTGCATCAATTGTCGATTCAATCTTCAGCTTTTCCGGGGCGGTAGTATGAGTGGAAGGAAAATCCCCATCCACGCTTCCCTGTACCGGCCTTCGCTGGTCATGGGTGCCGAGCGCGAACCGCTGCTTTATTCCGCGCTGTTCGCCATCCTGATCGCCCTTGGAGGATTCACCCTCTACGCTGGCGGTGCTGCCCTTGTATTCTGGGTTGTAACGGTCTTCGTTCTGCAAAAGACAGCCAGCTTTGATCCGCAGCTTTCCAAGATCGGCCTGCGCCATTTCAACCAGCAGAATTTTTACGCTGCCCGTTCCACTCCGTGGCAGATCGGCGGGGCAAAGCTGAAATGATTGCGCTCAAAGATTACCGCCACAAACCCAAAGGGCTCCCGGACCTGCTGCCTTATGCGGCCATGGTCAATAACGGCGTGCTGCTCTGCAAAGACGGTTCGCTCATGACCGGATGGAAATTCCGCGCACAGGATACGGCCTCCAGCACCGCTGAAGAACTGGCTGTGGTCAGCAGCCGGGTAAACAGCGGGATCAAAAATCTTGATTCCGGCTGGATGCTGCATGTGGAGGCTATCCGCTCAACTGCGACTGAATATCCGCACTCCGGGACAAGCTTTTTCCCGGATTTCGTCACACAGGCCATTGAAGATGAAAGAAGAAATATATTTGAATCGTCCGGGACATTTTATTCCACCGAGACTTATCTGATTGTCACTTATAAGCCTGAATTTCTAACCCAGAAGTTGAGCAGCCTTGCTTATGAAAATGCCGCTGCCGTCAATCATCTTGAAAAGGCTCTGGATAAGTTCCTGACTGTTGCACAGGAGCTGGAAGATTCCCTTTCGCTCTCAATGGAACTGACTCACCTTGCAGACTTTGAGTTCCCGGATGAGCACGGAAACATTCATACATATTCAACCTTCCTGTCCCTGCTGAATAAATGCCTTACCGGCGAAGAGCATCCGATACTGCTGCCCAAAGTACCTATGTATCTTGATGCTCTTCTCGGCGGGCAGGATCTGACCGGGGGCTTGCAGCCTAGCATCGGCGGCAGGTTCATCAAAGTTCTGGCAGTGGACGGCTTTCCGCCGGATAGCTGGCCGTCCATGCTTTCCAATTTTGAATCCCTGCCCATTGAATACAGGTTTTCCACCCGCTTCATCTGCATGGATCAGTACGAGGCCCAGCAGGAATTGGAGAAGTTCAGAAAAACTTGGTCGCAGCAGATTTATAAAATCTGGGATCAGCTCAAGGACAATGCCAACGCCAAGGAGAACAGGGACGCCAGAAGCATGGCTGACGATGCCGAACAGGCCATTGAAGAGCTTCAATCCGGTCTGGTCGGTGCCGGTTTCTACACTGCCGTCATTGTTCTGATGAGTGAAGACTTGGGCGAGCTGGAAGAAAACACCAGAGAATTGCGTCGCAAACTGCTTGATCAGGGTTTTCCCAGCCGCATTGAAGGAATCAACGCCCTTGAAGCGTGGCTCGGATCGCATCCCGGTAATTCCTACGCCAATGTGCGCCGCCCGATCATCAACACCATGAATCTGGCCGACCTGCTGCCGCTGGCTACAATCTGGGCTGGCCGGGAACATAATCCTTCAGACAAGTTCCCGCCTTCCTCGCCGCCGCTCATGTACTGCGCCACCAACGGCTCAACACCGTTCAGGCTGAACCTGCATGTGAGCGACATCGGGCATACCCTGATTTTCGGGCCCACCGGAGCGGGTAAATCCACTTTGCTGGGAATTCTGGCGGCCCAGTTCCGCCGTTATCAGAAGGCTACCATTTTTACTTTCGACAAGGGCAAATCAATGCTCCCGCTCTGCCTTGGTGCTGGCGGATCTCATTATGAAATCGCCGGTGATGATTCTCTTTTGTCCTTTGCTCCGCTTCAGCACGTTGATTCGGATGCTGAACAAAGCTGGGCGGAAGAATGGATCGAAACCTTGGCGACAATGCAGGGCTTGAACGTGCTTCCGGCCCACAGAAACGCCATTCATATCGCCATGTCCATGATCAGGAACAACCCTGAACACATGCGTTCCATGACCGACTTTTACCACAGCCTGCAAAACGAAGAACTACGCGAGGCCATCAAGCACTACACCGGAGAAGGAGCCATGGGCAGACTGCTTGATGCCAGCTCCGACGATCTCGGCATTTCGGATTTTATGGTCTTTGAAATCGAGGAGCTTATGAACCTCGGTGACAAGAACATCATCCCGGTCCTGCTCTATCTCTTCCACCGCATTGAAAAAGCATTGGACGGCCAGCCCGCGCTGCTCATTCTTGATGAAGCGTGGATCATGCTCGGCCATAAGGTCTTCAGGGAAAAGATACGGGAATGGCTCAAGGTTCTGCGTAAGGCCAACTGTGCGGTAGTGCTGGCTACGCAATCCCTTTCAGATGCAAGCCGTTCCGGGATTCTGGATGTGCTGGTGGAGTCCTGCCCGACCAAAATCTACCTGCCTAATCCGGCGGCAATTCAGGAAGCCCAGTACAAGCTTTATCAGGGTCTGGGACTCAACTCCCGCCAGATTGAAATCATCGCTTCGGCCACACCCAAACGTGACTACTACGTGGTTTCCCCGGAAGGTCGGCGACTCATTGAGCTGGCTCTCGGCCCGGTCGCGCTTTCGTTTGTGGGAGCGTCCGACAAAGCGAGTCTGGCCCGCATTCGGGATCTTGCAAATATTCATGGTCAGGAATGGCCCCAGCACTGGCTTCAGGAAAGACAAGGAGACTTTATATGAAAATGCGACAAGTCGCGCCCGCAATAGCTTTGTTTGTGGGGCTTATCAGCGCAGCACCGGCTTCCGCCATGACCGTAACCTGCGTCAATTGCAGTGACAAATTCCTGCAAATGCTGGAGCGGGTCACAAACGTTGAGCAGCTTGAATCCATGTGGCGGACCTACAAGGAAGAAATGATGCAGACCCAGCAGCAAATCATGATGGTGCAGCAAAATATCCAGCAGTACACCAACATGGTTCGGAACACGATCCGTCTGCCGTTTGCCATCAAAAACAGCGTCATCCGGGACTTCAAAAGACTGGCTCAGCTTTCAAAGAATCTGGTCACCACCGTGGGCGATATTGAGGTTCTGGACGGCATTTACGAGGCCCAGTACCCGGACTTCAATTCCGCCAAAAGACTGGTCGGCCAGCCTAACGCCAAGTTTACCAAGAAATACAAGGAATACTGGTCCAAGTGGTCAGAAAGAGTCGATGCTGCAACCAAAGCCACATTTAAGCTTTCCGGCAGTCAGTTGCAGGAAATCAGCGATTCTGCGGAATTTGAGTCCTACATTGAAGGTCTTCTCAGCACGCCGGAAGGACGCATGCAGGCCCTTGAAGCTGCCAACCAGCTCAGCAGCGTTCAGATTCAGGAAATCCGCAAACTCCGTGCGCTGCTGGCTACCCAGATTCAAAATCAGTCCATGATTGAGGCCAAAAAGGAAAAGGATCAGCAGATGCTGCGACAGGACAGCGAAAAATTCTTTGCCCCGACCTACGGCGAAGCCTGCAAAAAAGAAGCTGGCCCGGAGCCGCTCGGATTCTAGCCATGGTTGCTGTAAACTATCGTTTCATCCTCTTTGCGGGCTTTGTCTTCTCCGTCCTGCTGGTTCTGTTCATGGCTGCTGACGCTTCTGCAAACACTTCGGCGGCTGGCACAGCCACAGACGACACGCAGATACTCTCCCGTATCGCCATGGAATTCCACGCCAAGGCAGGTAAATGGGATGATCTGCTCACCGAGCACGCCAAGGTTCTGTTTAGACTTCTCCTGATTCTGGATGTCTGCTTTTTGGGCTTTCGTATAGCCACCAAACAGACCGGAATTGATGAAGCCATGGCTGAATTCATCATGCTCATGCTCTACGCCGGGCTGATGTTCGCCATACTCATTTACTACAAGGAATGGACCAACCAGATCATTATCGGGCTGAGCAGAACAGCGCAGGAACTTGGGGCCCCGCCGGTGACGGCAGGCAGCATTTTTCTGGCCGGGGTTCAGGTCTTCGACACCATGCTTTCAAGCATGAGCTGGGACATCGCCAAATCCGCCGGTCTGGTGTTGGTCGCCATCGCCATCTGCATCAGCTTCTCCATGATCGCCGCGCAGGTAATTCTTGTAAAATGCGAAGCTTACATCGTCCTCAATGCGGGGATCATCCTGCTCGGCTTCAGCGGTTCCAAGATCACCCGCGATTACGCCATCAACTTCATTAAGTACGCTTTCTCGGTGGCGATGAAGCTCTTCACCATGCAGCTTCTAATCTCGCTGAGCATTGATTTTATCAACGGCTTCCAAAAACCGGAAATCAACTTTGCGGAAGTGCTGGTCATCCTCGGCGCGTCAATCGTCATTCTGGCCCTGACCATGTCCATCCCGGACATCATTTCAGGGCTGATCAACGGACCGCTATCCTCATCAGGAAGATATCTGACCTCTGCCGTTACAGCGGTAAGCACCAGCACAAGCACTGTTGTGAAAGGTGCGGCAGGTGGAATGATCGAGGCCAAACGCGGAACCGATGCGGTCCGCGAAGCCAGCTCCTACGCCAACACCGCCGGAAAAACCGGCTTCGGAAAACTGGGCCACATGGCCGCCACCGGCATCCAATCTGTACGGGATAATCTATCCCAAAGCCGGGCTGGCGGTATCCGCAGCAGCACCAAAACCCAGCACGAAGCATACAAGATGCAACTCCCACCGGACTCATCTGACTAACTCCCCGATTTAGCAATCAAAATCTGAAAACCACAGGATAACTATGCCCAAAAACCGTCCAAATTCTGCCTATTTAGCCGCCAAAGAAGAATGGTTCGAGCGTTATGGCAGCTACATAAAAAGCTGTAATCAATGGCGTTTTGCCGCTTTGATCATGGCCCTGACCGTTTGCCTGTCGCTTTGCGTCAACATTGTTCAGGCCGTGCAGAGCAAGGTCGTTCCCTACGTGGTCGAAGTGGACAAACTCGGCCAGTCCGTTGCCGTCAAACGTGCCGATCAGGCCGGTCCGGTTTCAAAGCGGATCATTCAGGCCGAAATCGCCAACCTGATCACCAACTGGCGCACCGTCACCGCAGACATCGGACTCCAGAAAAAGATGGTCCGGCGCATGTCCTCCTTTGTGATCGGCGCGGCCAGAGGTGCCACCAAGAGCTGGTACGAAACCCATAACCCTTACCAGCGGGGACAGAAAACCCTTGTTGAAATCGACATCAAGGGCATCCCGCTGCCGGTCAGCTCCGAGAGCTGGCGTATCGAATGGCTGGAAACCGTGCGCAACCATTCCGGTGTTGCCGTTTCCAGCACCAAATATGAAGCGACCCTCAAGGTTCGCATATCCCCACCAACAACTGACAGCCAGATTATCAGGAACCCTGCGGGCGTTTACGTCACAGAGCTCTCCTGGGCGAAACTTCTTGAACAATAGGAGACACAATGAAACAGACTCTTCTCTCAATATTCCTTGTGCTTATTAGCGTCTGCACGGCATGGGCCTCGCCGCTGCCTGCACCGGATTACATCAGCAAAAAAGACGTTCCCCTGAACAGCAAGGAGTGGGCCGCACTCAAGCTTTCTCGGGAATGGATGAACCGCAAAATCAAGCCGATCATGCAGAGTAACGGCAAGGTCGTTTACGTCTACGGCGCGACTCTGCCGACCCTGATCTGCTCTCCGCTCATGGCCTCGGATCTTGAACTCCAGCCCGGTGAAAACGTTAATGACGTCATCATCGGCGACACCGCCCGCTGGATGGTGGTTGTGGGCCGATCCGGGATGCCGGGCCGGGAACGTACCCACCTCATAATCAAGCCCCTTGATGCCGGACTGGTAACCAGCGCGGTCATCACCACCGACCGCCGCACCTATCACCTGAAACTGGTTTCCCGGCGCAAGGGACACACTCCCTACGTGGCCTTTCTGTACCCGGAAGATCAGCAGAAAATCCTTAAAGCCAGCCTGAAAAAGAAAGAACGCAAAGAGGTCTGGGAGACCACCAGCATTGCAGGCAAGACCGTGGATCTTTCGACCCTAGACTTCAGCTACGCCATCAGCGGCGATGATGCGAGCTGGAAGCCCATGCGCGTCTACAACGATGGAATCAGGACTTTTATCCAGCTTCCGAGGACATCCAGCCAAACCGAAATTCCGGTGCTGCTGGTGGAAAAGGCCGGGCAGGAAGCAATCGTCAATTACCGGGTCAAAGGCCACGCCATGATCGTTGATGAAATCTTTGAAAAAGCAATCCTCGTGGCCGGGACCGGAATGGATCAAGCCAAGGTGGAAATAAACCGTATTGAGGTAACAAAATGAGAAAATTGATTCCCTTACTCCTGCTGCTCATCGCTGCCAGCGGATGCTCCGTAAAACGTGCGGGCAGCCGGATTGAAGCTGAAATAATGAGCCAGCAGACAACCATGTACCAAGAGCAGGAAATTGAGCCGTTGGTGGAAGAAGCCGCGCTCAAAGTTGCCGGGCATTATCCTCCGGGCCGGACCGTCCTGCACCTGAATGTTCCTGACAACGACTTCGGCTGGAAATTCGACGCCAGTCTCCGCGCACAGGGTTTCCAATTCAGCCCCGCATCCACTGATCCCAACGTGCTGGATATGGACATGGTCTTTGATGGCATCGGCAACAGCACCCTCTACTACCTGCATGTCAAAGCTTCGGACGGCTGGTCTTTCGGGCAGGTCTACAGCCTCACCCATGATGGATTTGAAAAAGCCGGTCTGCTGACTCAGACCCCCGCCTTTTTTGAGTTCGTGGGCAATGACTCCAAGCAGGTTGAATCCCCTCTTGACGAAGACTGGAACATCATTCCCGGCGGTCTGCGGGATCAGCTCAAACGCTGGGCCGGTCGCGCTGAATACACACTGGTCTGGAAAGCTCCCCACGACTTCCAGATGCAGGCCGAAGCCACTTTCCGGGACACCTTCCCCAGAGCCGTCAAACGGCTATTTTCCAGAATGCACGCCAGCGGAAATTCACTGCGCGTAACCATCTATCAGGCCAACAAGGTCGTTGAAGTCTGCGAGGATTAACATGAAACGAGTTCTTTTATTTATGCTCTGCGTCTGTCTGTTTGTCGGCGGATGCACCAATTTCCAGCCTTCCCCGCAGGAACGGTCGGTGAAGGGCCGCGCCGCTTCCATGCGCCAAGCGACCATGAAAAAGACAGTCACAGTTGTTCATGCGCCTTACGTGGGCGCGGTTCCCGTGGAACTGGACAACAACAAGCTGCCTACCGTCTTTTCCAGACGAATTACCCTCAATCTCAGACACCCGCTGACCGCGCCGGAACTGGCAAGGAAAATCAGCGAGCAGGTTCCCGTTCATATCGAGGTAGTGCAGGAGGCGGACAGCAATGTGCATGTTGCGCAGGAAAATCAGGAACGCAAAACACCTGAACGCATGCAGCTCATGTATGACGGCCAGCTTAAAGGCTTGCTGGATAACATGTGTGAATTCTTCGGCATGGGCTGGGAGTATGACTCCATCCGGGCCAAGGTTCAAATTGCCCGTTTGCAGACCAGATCCTTCAGCCTTGATGTTGCGCCGGGGAATATCAAATACGAATCGACCATCACCAATAAATCTCAGACTTCCGGCAATTCCGGCAACGCCAACAACATCAACGGCGTGGGCCAGACAACCAAGACTTCGGACAGTGTCAGCCAGACATCCCAGACCAACAAAGCCAGCTTTGAGGGAGATGTCTGGAAAGACACCCAAAGAGCGGTGGAAGCCATGCTCAGCAAGGACGGTAGGGTTGTGGTCAACGAAGCCGCCGGAATGGTTACGGTTACCGACACCAGCACAGTCCTGCGCCGGGTTGAAAAATATATCAGCTCCCTCAACTCAAAGATGGGCAGGCAGGTCGCCCTTGCGGTCAAGGTCTGGTCGCTGGAGCTGAACCGCAATGCCGATACCGGCTTCAATCTTGAGACCGCCCTCAAGGCAGGTCAATCAAGCTTCAGCCTGCTCGGCGGACAGCCGCACAGCTCCCTTGCCGGTGCGGGAACTCTGACCGCCGCAATTCTTGACGGCAATTGGAAGGACACCAAGCTCATGCTTCGCGCCCTGCGTCAGCGTGGGCGCACAACCCTGCTGACTTCCGGTTCCGGGATCGTGATGAACAATCAGGCCTTGCCGGTTCAGGTAGTCAAACGTGATTCCTATCTCGCCGGGGTCAGCTCAACCACCACTGAAAACTCCATGCAGACCTCGGAACTCACGCCGGGTGAGGTTTCCACCGGATTTTCCATGACCGTACTTCCGCACATCATGGATAACCGCAAGGCCATTCTGCAATACAACATAACTCTATCTTCACTGGATTCCATGAAGGAATTCTCCTCCGGCTCCATGACTATCCAGTTGCCGCAGGTTTCCACCCGCAGCTTCAGCCAGCGGGTCAAAATGAAGTGCGGTCAGACTCTGGTGCTGGCCGGATTCGAGCAGGAAAGCAATCAGGATTCCAAGGGCATCGGCATCACCTCCGGCGGACTCAGCCGGCAGTACGGCAAAAGCCTGATCATCATCACCATTGAAATGGAAAGTGCCGGGGTTTAGCTATGCAAACTATTATCATCAAAAAGAAAAAGTACGCTATCGGCCTCTGGTGGCAGTTCATTAACGGCTCCGGCAAACGCAAAGACGCGCTGGAACAGGCCCGCATTCTGGCCGAGAAATTCCCCGAAGGCGGCTACAACTGCGTTGCCATCAGAAAACAGCAATTCGGCCTTGGCAACTGCGCAGAAGCAAAAATCAAACGTCTGCCCTCACTGGCCTGTGCGCTGGTTGAGCGTTCTCTGCCCACATGGATCGGAATGTTCTGCCTCGGTGAAAAATTGTGGTGGGTCTGTGCGGCCAGCAAGAAAAACATCGCTGCTGAAGGCGACCACTACTTCAGCTCACGGACCGAAGCAGAAGCCCACTTCAACAACCTCAAATCCCTGTCCGACTGGGATAACAACGAAATCCTTTGCGAAACCGTTGAAGAGTCCATGGACCATTTCAACGGACTGCTGCGGGTTTCTGAAAAAGTTCAACCGTTAGTTGAAGAAAACAGCCGAGGCTTGTGGATTTCCTGTGCTGCGCTGTGCGCGGCCCTGATCATAGGCTGGTTGATCTGGGACCAGTTTCAGCAGGATCAGCTTGCGGAGCTGCGCAGACTTGCCGCCATTGAGAGCAGCCTCAAGCAGCAGGAACTTGCGCCGGTTCTTATAGATCTCGACACACTCTTCACAAAGGAATGGAACGAAAGCGCGCTGCCTTCAGCTTTTGCATATGAGTTCCTGCGTGCCGTGCGCCACACCGAACCGTACACACTCGGCTGGAAGCTGAAATCCATCATCCGCAATGATGAAGGCATTTACATGGCTTGGCTGCATCAACAGGGTGCGCAATTTACCGACCGTCCCGGCAATTCCACTCTCGGAACTCGCCCGGAGCTGGCTGAAATCAGCATTCCGTACTCACTCAAAAATCAGCGGGCAGCGCAGAAGCTGGGCCACAAATCCGAAGTCACAGCCCGACTCTATGAGCTGACTCGCGTTCTCGGCGCAAAGCTGCGCCTGAACTGGAAAAAGCCCGAAATCAAAAAGCTCGGCAAAGCAAATCAGCATACCGCTCCGTGGATCAAAGGAGAATGGAAGCTGTCTGCTCTGCCGTCAATTTCTGTCATTTCCGAACCGCTCTTCTTTGAACTGGACACCATCCCCGGTCTGGTTCTCGCAAAAATCAATTTCACTGAAAATAAATGCACCATGGAGGGACAGATCTATGCGTCTTACTAACCTCGTCCTGATCGTGCTCCTGCTGGCGACTGCCGTCTACGCACAGGAATCGGCTGATCTGGATTCTTTAGCCGATCCGCTGATTTCCGCTCCTGCAAACGGCTCCATGCCGGTTGGAAACGGTACTGCGTTTAATGCAACCGCTGCGGGACATGGCAACGGAACAAACGCGACATTCACGGCTTTCTACGAAGCCACCAACAGCACAAGTAACGCTACAACCATCCAGCCTGATTCTGCCAAGAAACAAACATCGGCAAGGCCCAGAATCAGCGGCCCAGCCTTTGTTTCCCTTGAAGGCTTGAGTGCGCTTCATTCACAGCTCGACGTCCTCAATATGCAGGTCAAAATTGCTGAGAAGCAAAAGAAACTGCGCGAGCTGACCATGCCGATCATCCCGGTCCTGCCTCCCTCTTCAGCAGCTCCCAAAACTGCAGTGAAAAAGAAAAGCCGTCCGGTCTGGCCCAAGATCGTTTCAATCCAAGGCGTGGACGGAAGGCTCTCCGCAACTCTGATCAGTCGTGACGGCTTGCAGACCGTGACCGAGGGGGCAATCGCAGGTGTCGGCAGGGTCGAGAGCATCACCCCGCAATCAGTGGTTATCCGTCATAACGGCAAGAACATTCCCTTGAAATTCGAGGAGTAAGCCACATGACCAACAACGAAATACCAGAGATTCTGCAAGAACGGGTCATGCTCCTTGAGGGCGTGATCCTGATCTCTGCGGAACTGGAAGACGACGCACATCTGATGTCCTTCCTCAGCTATGCCGCCCGCAAAGGTTACATGGAAACCAAGCGTGTTGAAGCCAGTGAATTCCAGAAGCTGCGCAAGAAGCATCACACCCGCATTGAGACAGAAAGCGACATTCAGACCCTTGCCGTGGACATCATCGCCGATGCCCATAAGCAGGGCGCGTCCGACATCCATTTGACCGATGAAGGACCGTTTGCCTCCATCAAATTCCGCAAACTGGGCATGGTGCAGGATTACAAGCAGCTCAAAGGCGAGCGTGGCCGCAAGATCATTGTGGCCATCTATCAGACCATGTCCAATCAGGTCGATTCGACCTTCATTCCCAGTGAGCGGCAGGACGGCAGGATCGTGAACAATGACTTCCTGCCCTCGGAAGTTCATTCCATCCGTATTCATACCGAACCGCTGGAATGCGCTATGGCCGACAACGGCACCGGGACCTTCATGGCCCTGCGTCTGCTCTATGACCGCACCACGGCCAAGGGCAATCTGGCTGGGCGGCTTAGCAGTCTCGGATATTCCGAACAGCACAGGCGCGACTTTCAGACCTTGACCCAGCGGTCCGGGCTTTCGCTGCTTTCCGGTCCCACCGGACACGGCAAAAGTACCGCGCTGAAGCACATCATGGAAAGCATGGCCGAGGAGAATCCCGAAAAGAACTACCTCGCCATTGAAGATCCGCCGGAATACCCGCTGGAACGGGTCAAGCAGGTCCGGGTCAGCACTAACGATCAGGATGAAAACAGAGGCCGGGCTTACCGCAACGCCATTGCCGGAGCCATGCGTTCCGACCCGGACGAAATCATGATCGGTGAGATCCGCTTTCCGCAGGCTGCTTCCGCCGCACTGGATGCCGCCCAGACCGGGCACGGCGTCTGGACTACGGTTCACGCCAACTCGGCCTTTGGAATCATTCAGCGCATGGTCTCCCTGCTACGTGCAGCCAATTACCCTGACCCGCTGGAATATCTCTGCGACCACACAGTGCTTTCCGGCCTGCATCATCAACGGTTAGTCCCGGTGCTCTGCCCCAAGTGCAGGATGCCTATCAAAGACGTCTTTGCCCTTGGTCCCAACAACGAACTTCGCCGCAGAAGCCTTCCGCAACCGCTTTTGGAACGGCTCATGTCCACCATAACCGACATGGATCAGATTCATATTCGTGGTGAAGGCTGCACTGAGTGCGCGGGCATGGGCATCATCGGCCAGACCGTTGCCGCTGAGCTGGTCCCCACCGACCATGTAATCCTTAACGCCATCCGCAACGGCAACATGGACGCGGCCTACACCCACTGGCGGCATGAGTTGAACGGCAGAACCTTTGTGGACCATGCCCTTGAACTCATTCAGACCGGTGTAGTTGATCCCTGCCTCGCTGAACTGCGGCTCGGTGTTCCGCTGGATTACGATCGCAAAAATGCTGGGTTCACTACCAGCCACATAGAAACATTCCCGCAAAGAAGCGAGTTTGCCCATGCAGTTGTTTAAGCACACCAACCTGCTGGCAAAGCTCTTCTTTACCCAGCAGGTACGGATCAGGGTTTACCGCAAACTCGCGGCCATGACCCGCCACGGAATTCTCATGGCAGATGCCGTCAGCTACATTGAAGAACGCTACGCCAAGCAGCGCAATCTGCTCAGCCCGGTACTCTCTGAAGTTTCGGCCCGCATCAATTCCGGGGACAGTATCCATGAAGCTCTGCGCGGTTTCATCCCAGCTGAAGAAGCAATGCTTCTTCAGAGCGGCATGGAATCGGGGAAGCTTCACGAAGCCCTTGAATTTTGCGTCCGGCTTATCAAAGCCCGGTTAATGATCGTTAGCTCCATGTGGAAAGCATTGAGCTACCCGACGATCCTGATCATTGCCCTGATCGCTCTGCTGCTGGTGCTTTCACGCTACGTAGTCCCCAAGCTTGCCGAGCTTTCCGACCCTTCCCGCTGGGTGGGCAGCGCAAAGACTCTCTATCAGGTGGCCGGATTCGTGGATTCCACCTTCGGGACCATTCTGCTTGCCGGGACTGTGCTGCTCTTCCTTGCTTCACTGGCGACCATCAAAATCTGGACCGGCAAAATCCGGGTCCGTTTTGATGGCATGCCGCCGTGGTCATTCTACCGGCTGATCATCGGCAGCCTCTGGCTCTTCACCCTCTCAACCCTGATGAAATCCGGGATTCAGCTCTCACAAGCCATGAACGACATGCTTGATACTCCCGGTTCCAGTCCGTGGCTCAAGGAACGGCTGAACTCGGTCAAGGCCCAGCTCAATCTCGGCAAGGGGATCGGAGAGGCTTTGGACGATTCCGGCTACCGCTTCCCCGCTCAAACCATCATCGAAGATCTGCGCATCTACTCCACACTTCCCGGCTTTGATACCCGGCTGCACCTCATTGCCGAGGAATGGCTAGCTGAAGGCATGGAAACAATCAAAGCGCAGGCCAAAATCATCAACATAACCTGCATCATCGGCATCAGTTCAATGATCACCAGCATCGTGCTCGCGGTGACATCACTTCAACAGCAACTTGGTCAAAACATGGGATATTAAAGGAAAAAAGATATGACATTACTTGAAACCCTCGGCGCACTGCTCATCGGCCTCATCGTACTCGGCGGCTCCGGCTACATGATTTCCAAAGGAATCGACAACGACAAAATCGCCAAGGCGGAACAGAACCTTTCCACCTTCCGCCTCGACATCAAGAACCTCTATCAGGGCGAGCCGGATTTCAACGGCCTGACCACAGACATTGCCGTGACCAACGAGGCCGTGCCTGACGGCATGATCAAAAGCAGTGGCGAAGTTCGCAACGTCTGGAACGGTGCAGTAACCGTAGCCGCCGGAACCGATCCGACCACCTTCACCATCACCCACAACAGCGTTCCCGAATATGCCTGCGTGAAACTGGCCACTTTTCAGGCCGGTTCATGGGTTTCAGTCACAGTGAATGGCGTGGTCATCCAGCAGGCCAGCGGAATGGTTGCGGCCATCACCAACCAGCTCGCAACCACCAACACCATCGTCTTCACCTCAAACTAACCGGGGCTTTGATTCAATATGAAAATCCTAGCCGCACTGTTCAGCATTCTCGGCGTCATGGCTCTTATCTTGGCCGAGTCCAGCTTCAGTCCCCGGACCTTTCAGGCCGAAGCGGTAGCCACCAATTACGGTGTCTACCGCGACGCCGTGAACAATTACGCGCTCAGCAATTCCGCCCCCGCATCCGGTGAAATATCAACCTCGCTTCTAAGGCTGCCTTCTGGCTGGAATCCCATCCGCAACTGGTCCAACCGCTTAGACAACGGACATATCTACGTCTGGGGGTCGGTCAATAAACTGGAGGCACAAGCAATCAGGGACTTGTTCCTGAACAGCTACGCCATTGGCATCAACCGCAACGGCAAGCTCTTCAACAAGTACGGAACCGGCGTTTCACTGCCCCCGTTCATACCCGAAGGCTGCATTGTCAGCGTGATTAAGAAGTAAGAGGGAATTGATGCGCTTCGCGCTTTTGATGATCGCATTTCGCCTCCGGCGGCCAAAGGGGATAATCCGCTCCGCTCTCAGTATCCGTAAGACTCGAAGCAAAGCTTCTCGCCTAACGGCTACAGGCCTTTGGAATCCTTAGTTGGAGCGAAAAAGGAATATAAATGACAGATAGATATAAAATTAAACAACACGGCTTCACCCTGATTGAAGTACTGGCGGCCTTGATCATCCTTGCCATGCTCATGCCTTTGCTCGGTGATTTCATTGACCGCGGCGTTGAGCAGATCAAGCAGCGCAATGTCAGTAATCATCTTGCTGCCGTGCTTGATGCGGCCTCCGATTACGCCAAGGAAAACTACTCCGACCTGACTACCTCTTCAACGGCTTCCGGTGCGACTGCGGTCACTATGACCCAGCTCCGCACCGGGGGCTTTCTCCCTAACGGTTTTCAGGATTTAAACGGCTGGGGCCAACGGTACGGAATCTACGTGCTCCAGCCTTCAGTCGGGGATTTGCAGGTCCTAGTCTTGACCTATGCCGGACGCACACATTCAGCCACCGACAAGAACTTCAGTACCACCATTGCCCCGGCAACTGCGGCCATGGTCGGCGGTGCCGGGGGCTACATTCCTACCGGAGAAATGCCCGGCCAATCAGCTTCAGAGCTGCGCGGATCTTTCGGCGGCTGGACCGTTGATTTGGCGGCCACGGATATTCCTGTTCCTGCTCCCGGCCATATCGGCGGACGCGCTTTCCTGCGTGAAAAGGACATCAGCAAGGACTTCCTTTACCGCGTAGAAGTTCCCGGCCACCCGGAACTAAATGAAATGGCCACCGAACTGGATATGACCGATCACGCCATAGAAAACGTTAAGGAAATCCACTTCGAGAAACACACTCTTGCCGACATCGACACTTCCGGCTTTTGCGGAGATGCGGACAAGGAAGGCCGTGTTTTCTTTGATCCTGCCGTGGGTCTTTACATCTGCCGTGCAGGTGAACCGCAGGTCATTGCCGATTCCGGCAACTCACAATTCCTGAAAGGCTCAACCGTTGCCATCAATGGCGAGCTGATTCCTAAACCGACCTGTGCCCCCGGCGTCAGTTCCACGCCGCAAATCTTCGTGGCTCCTGCCGCATTTGCCGAAGGTTCTGTTTCAAAATCCATCGTTGCCGTGCAGTGCTGGGCCACCAGTGAGGACGCCGACAACTGGCGCGTACACATGCGCATCCGCACCGCAGACTCCGATTCATCGTGGATTTCACCGCCCGCCGGGACCGGCAGAATCATGGTCCTCACTACCTGCAATTAAAGGAAAACAAGAATGAAAAAGATACTCTTTCCCCTCATATTTATACTGCTGTTCTGCTCCGCAGCCTTTGCCGGAGACGCCACCAGCTACACCCTGACCGACGTCACACCGCAAAAAATCAGCGGCGTTCCAGTGGGAACCGTTGTTCCATGGCCTGCCGGGTCAGTCCCCGACGGCTGGCTTGAATGTAACGGCCAGTCCACCAGCGGCCATTCAGAACTGGCCGCAATTGTCGGCAGCAGGGTTCCCGATCTGCGCGGTGAATTCATTCGCGGCTGGGATCATGGCCGAGGCGTTGATGGCGGTAGAAGTCTGCTGAATGTGCAGTCTGACCAGTTGCAAGCGCACAATCATATTCAAGGGCTGCCTGAAACAAACGTGCGTAATCCCAGCAGACATACCCGCTACGGTTACACCAGCGGTCCCATGCACGGCGGGGTTGGCGACGATGAAAGCCGCGTCAGTAATCGCTGGTTCTTCACCTCCACAACCGGCGGTTCCGAGACTCGCCCGCGCAACGTGGCGATGATGTACATCATCAAGGCTGAATAGGTGGCGGATATGTCAGATTCCCCCAACAGCCTCGTCCGCCCCAAGGTCAAAGTTGCCAGACTGGATAAACGCATCATGTATGTCATCGCCGTTGTAGCTCTGCTGCTGGTCGTTATTCTGGTTTATGCCGTCCAGAACTCCAATAAAAAAGACCCCATACAGGACTCTAGTTCCTCGGCACCGATAACCGAAGCAGATACAAGAGAGCCGCTTCAAGACCCGGAACAGACTTCCGGGCTTTCCATGCCTCCGCAAACCGAGAAGCATGAAGGGGAAAAGGCAAAACCCTTGAGCAAATCACTAGTGACCGTAGTGCGTCCAGAAGAACCTACTGAGCTTGAAAAGCAGCGCATGAAAGAACAAATCGAGCTGCGAGCCTTCCGTATTGAGAACATGAAGGCCGCACTTAATTCTCCGCTCCGGGCTGCGGCTGCTATTCCTGAAAAGAAGCAAAGCCGGACACAGATCATCAGCACTCCGAGCATTGAGGACATCCGTTCCCGGCATCCGCTGGGCATAAGTGAATCGCCTGTAATACCCGGCTCAAAAGATGATCAACAGGCAAAGGAAGATTTCCTTCATTCCCGTGCTGGCAAGGACGGATCTTGGCAGCTTCCTTATGAGCGTGTCCCCGGCAAACCTTTTGAGCTGAAAACCGGGGCGGTCATCAACGGGATAATGATCAGCGGTATTAATTCCGATCTGCCCGGCCAGATTCTTGGACAGGTCAGCCGGAATATCTATGACACAGCCACGGGCCAGCATCTGCTGATCCCGCAAGGCTCACGCATGATCGGGGTTTATGATTCACGGGTGGCCGTAGGGCAATCCCGTGTTCTGGTCGCGTGGAACAGAATCATCTTTCCTGACGGATCTTCCATTACTCTTGGCATCATGCCCGGCACCGATGTGGGCGGTTATGCTGGCTATTCCGGGGATGTGGATAACCATTATCTGCGCATTTTCGGTTCATCCGCCATCATGAGCATGGTCAGCGGCGGCGCGGCTTACGCCATGGACAAATTCAACAAAGGTTCGTCCGCAAACAGCAATCCAAGTCTTCAGGATGAGTTGGGTTCGGCTCTTTCCAGCCAGCTCGGACAGTCCACCCTCTCATTGCTGCAAAACAACATGAGCATCAAACCGGCCATCAGCACCGCGCCGGGTAAGCGTTTCAACATGGTGGTCACCAAGGACATTGTTTTTGCCCGCCCATACACCCCGTATCGGAGCTGATTATGGGCAGGAACGTTTATGGCCTTGGCAATAAGGCTGCCTCCAAAAGTTGGATTTATCATCTCGCAATCATGTTTGTAATTGCGCTGGTCGCCATGGGCTACGCCACGCAGCAGATTGCAGAGCTGTTCAACTATCATAAGGATCTTGGGCTGTCTGTTTACAGGAACTTCTACTGGCCGTGGATGTTCTTTAGCTGGCTTCCGCTGCTGCCGTCCGGCCAATATCTGGATAAAATCATTTCCGATGCCCAGCTCGTCTTTGCCATTCCTTTGATGCTTCAGATCAGCTTTCTGCTGCTCTCTGCCCAAAAGCCCAAGGGGGTGAAGGACATCCACGGCACTGCTCACTGGGCCGATAAAAAGGAAATCAAACAGGCCGGACTGCTCGGCGGTTCCGGCGTCTATGTAGGCGGCTGGCTGGACAAGAAAGTCCTGCGCTACCTGCGCCACAGCGGCCCCGAACACATCATGGCCTTTGCCCCGACCCGTTCCGGTAAAGGCGTTGGTCTGGTACTGCCGACCCTTCTTTCATGGGAAGGCAGTTCCATTGTGCTGGACATCAAGGGTGAGAACTGGGCTTTGACCTCCGGCTGGCGCAAGCAGCAGGGCCACAAGGTCATGAAGTTTGACCCCACGGAAGCCACGGGCAACGCGGCCCGCTACAATCCTCTTTCCGAAATCAGGATCGACGGGCCGCACGCCATTCCCGATGCCCAGAACATTGCCAGCATGATCGTTGACCCGGACGGCAAGGGCCTCAAGGATTACTGGAACAAAGCCGCATTTTCGTTCCTCGGCGGAACCATCCTGCATTGCCTGATTCTGTACCGAATCAGGGAAGATCGGCACGCCACACTCAACGACCTTTCACTCATGCTTGCTGATGAGGAACGGGATATTTCGGCCTTGTTTGAGGAGATGCTCACCGACAAGCATGATGAATATCTGCGCGAACTCTTCGGCGATGCAATGGACGAAAGTTCCATCATTGCTATCAAAAAATTCATCTCCGCCGCTGCCCGTGAAATGCTCAACAAAGCCGAGGCCGAGCTTTCCGGCGTTGTCTCCACTGCCGTTGCCAACATGGCCCTTTATCGTGACCCGGTGGTCAGCCGGGCCACTTCCGGCTGTGATTTCCGCATCACAGATCTGATGAATACTAAGGAGCCGGTTTCACTTTATCTGATCATCCGGCCCTCGGATATTGACCGTTTGCGCCCGTTGGTGCGTCTGATCCTGAATATAGTTCTGCGCCGCCTGACCGAAAATATGGAATTTGAAAACGGACAGGCCAAGGCCGGTTACCGCCACCGTCTGCTGCTCATGCTCGACGAGTTCACTTCACTGGGCAAGATGGAAATCTTTGAACGCGCTCTGGCTTTTATGGCCGGGTACGGCATCAAGGCCTACATCATCGTGCAGGACCTGGCTCAGCTCCAATCCGCTTACGGCAAGGAAGAGTCGATCATGAGCAACTGCCATCTGCGCATTGCCTACGCGCCCAACAAGATTGAAACCGCGCAGGTCCTTTCCAAAATGACCGGCGAGGCAACCGTCGTCCAGAAAAAGACCTCCATCTCCGGCACACGCTCCGGGCATATGAACAAGGCCAACGTCAGTATTTCCGAGGCTAAACGCACCCTGCTCACCCCTGACGAATGCATGCGCCTTCCCGGCGCGGAAAAGGACGGCAGCGGCAAAATTACCAAGGCCGGGGACATGCTCATATTCCCCGCCGGTTTCGCGCCCATCTACGGGATGCAGATTCTGTTTTTCCTCGATCCTGAGTTCCTTAAACGGTCGAGGATTCCGGCCCCTGAAAAATCCGATCTTATCCATATTTCCATGTCTGAAGCCCCGGTAAAAACGGAGCCTACCGCTGAAGAATTAAGTGAACAGATGGATGAGCTGATTGATGACAACAATCTTTATGAAGAGAACGAACAACCCTGAAATCATGAAACTTTTAGAAATGCGGACATTGTCAACGCTGCCAATGTCCGCACTCCCGGCAATCATAAATAAGAGATGACTCCGTCCTTGCGATTTCCAGAACCTGTAACAGCACCGTAATTTTATGACTTCAGTGGCGAATAAAGACGAATTTTACAGCTCCCTTTCCCCCACCGGCAAAAGGATCATTGCCGCCCTTATCCAGTCCGCGCCGACTCTGGAAAGGCCGTTTCCTTTTGTGCTTTCCGGTCTCCAGCATAGCGCGAAATGCAGCAAATTAAGCGTTCTGCGCACCATTCCAAAGGGAGAAAGTGCCGGACTATTCGAGCGCAAAAACCACGAAGCAGGCCGCAGGCACGGGAGTATCATCACCCTGAACAAAGAACGCTGTGAACGGTTTCTTGAGCTGCATACCAAGGAATACGGTCAGCCCCCTGTTACCAAAGATGTTACCGAAGCTGATACCAATACTGACCGGCATCCCGATACCATTGGTAACACCCCTGACCGAAATGATCAGAGAACCTCCCAATTCTTAAATCTGGACAATAAAGCCGACCGACTTTTTTCCCGCTTATCCGATCAGGGCAAGCGGGTCTTCGGTATCATTTCAGAACTGGCAGACCATGCCGAGCAAGACGAAATTTCACTTGTAATTCAATCTGTTGCCAGAGAAGCACTTTGCAGTGAAGTGACCGCGCGGCGGGTAATCAAGCTGGGCCATGAAAATGGACTCTATGCCAAAAGACTGCACGAGCGCGGTCCCCGTTTCGGTATCATTCTCAAGCTGAACACCAAGCATATGAAGCGCATGAAGGAGCTGTTGCAAGCCTTTTCTACGCAGGCTGATACCGAAAGTGTTTGCAAAACCGATCGCTATCAATCCGCTGTTACCAAACATGATCGGTATATTGATCGCAATGTTACCGATCTGGATACCAAACGTGAAAGGTATACGTTTTCCGCTATTGCCGAGCATGTAAAACAGGCTGTTAACCGTTGTTATTCAAGGGCTGACAATATTTCAGCATCACATCCTGAAACCAATGCAGATCGGTATCAAGATCTCTTCTTATTAGATAGACAGAAAAGAAATCTATCTGACTCTGAAGAAAATGAATTGTGGGCGCAGAGGCTGCTTGCGCTCAGCGCGGACGATTTTGAAATCCTCTGGCCCCGACTCCATGCCGAAAAATTCGGCCCGGACCAGATTCGTCAGATTGTGCATCATCGCTTACCCGTAGGCGAGAGCGTTGCCGACATCGAGAACTCACTCCACGCCGTAGAATGGGAACTGGAACACGATACGTTTCCCAAAGCCCGCAAAGGTCCGTGTAATTATCTTTTTGCCACCCTGAAAAGCAAAGGCACTTGGCGCAGGCCGGTGGGCTTCCTGACTCCCAACGAGCAGATCCTTGCCAACATGGAGAAAGAAAAAGCCGTCATCCGCAAGATCGATAAGCTGAAAAAACAGCAGGCGAAGGAAGCAAAGCAGTCCGTGCAGGATAAAAAATTTGAAAAATGGCTCGCTGCGCAGACACCAGAAGAGCTGCACCAAATAGACGCACGCTGCTGTCCAAGACCTCCTAAAACGGACCAATCCAAACGCACTTGGCGCAAGGCTTACTGGAATAAATTTATCATCGGGAAGGCAGCATGAAACGGTTCCTGCTGATTACCTTCTGCTGTCACACGCTGGGCCTTGTGTTCCTGCTGCACTTTACCGGGAATCGGATCAATCTGACCGATTCCATGGCTCATGGCGTTTATCAGATCATCCCCGGCAAACCCGTGCGCGGGGACCTGATCACCTTCAGCCTTGATGAGCAAAATCCGTATTTCAGCATCGCCCGCAAACGGCATTATCTGGGCTGGAACAACAGGCCATTGCTCAAGGTTCTGGTCGGTCTTCCCGGCGACACTCTCCAGATCGGCAAAGACGGCATCAGCATAAATTCCGAACTGTTACCGCGCACTAAAGCCAAGCCTGCCGACCAGCACGGCAGGCCTTTACCAATTTTCCTGAAACCAACAATTATTCCCTCCGGCAAATGTCTGACCCTGTCCACTCATTCCGAAAACAGCTTTGATGGCCGTTATTTCGGGCTTGTGAATATTGGCCGGGTGCGGAGGGTTGTACCTGTTTTAACCTTAACCAACTAAACCTAAAGGACAAGACATGCGTCTATTCATAGCGGAGAAACGGGATGTGGCGGAAGCCATATCTCAAGCTCTTGGCGGTCCTTCCCGGCCCACCGGAGCGGCTTTCCATGTCAACGGTGACCGCATCACATGGCTCTGGGGTCATTTGCTGCGGCTTACTGATCCAGAAGAACACGATGATCGTTACAAGCTCTGGGATCTCAAAACACTGCCCATGAGATGGCCGGTCAGCTACGTCCCGGAGCAGAAACACGCCGCCCATCTGAAAAAAATCATCGAAATGGCCCATCAGGCTGACGAGCTGATCAACGCAGGCGACCCGGACCCGGAAGGTCAACGGTTGGTGGATGAGGTCATCGAGTTTGCCGGATTAACGAGCAAGCCGACCAAACGACTCCTTATCAACGACAACAACGGCCCGGCAATTCTGAAGGCTCTGAAAGTCATGGAAGACAACAGCAGGTTTCACGGGCTGTCCATGTCCGCGCTGGCCCGTGCAGTTTGCGACCAGCGAGTCGGCTACAACCTGACCCGCTGCTATTCCACCATGGCCCAGAAAAAGGGCTATCAGGGCGTTCTTTCCGTGGGCCGGGTCCAGACTCCCATTCTGGGATTGGTGGTTGCCCGTGACCGCGCCCATGAAGGCCACGAAAAGCAGGCTTACCACGTTGTCAAAGCCCGGATCGCGCTGGCGGATCAAGTCGTGGAAGCTGAGTTTGTTCCTGCAGCGGATGCGCCCGTGGACGACAAAGGACGGATCATTAATGCTGAATTTGCCAGCAAGATTGTGGGTGATATTCAGGGTAAAGCCGCAACAGTCCTTTCCGTACAGACCACTGAGCGCAAGAACGATCCGCCCCTGCCGTACAACCTGCTGGCCTTGCAGGCCGATGCCGCCGGACTCTGGAATTACAAGCCCAAAAAGGTTTTGGAAATCACCCAGCGACTGCGCGACCAGCACAAAGCCATCACCTACAACCGCAGTGATTGCCGTTACCTCAACGACGAGCGACACGCCGAGGCTGCGGAACTCTTGTTGTCCCTGACTCCGGCCTTCGGGGACATGGCCGAATACGCCACACCCAAAATCAAATCCAAGGTTTTCAACTCAAAGAAAGTCACCGCGCACCCTGCCATCATCCCGACCATGAATGTGCCGGAACTGGACAAACTCACGCAGGATGAACGGCGCATTTATGAGCTGATCGCCAAGCTTTACATCGCCCAGTTCTATCCCCCGGCGGATTTTGTAAGCACCAAGGTCGAACTGGAAATTGCCGGTCATACTTTCAGGGCTGAAGGAAGGATCAACAGTTCACCGGGCTGGAGGTTGCTGGATGAGCTGGCCCTCAAGGAATACGAGAAAGCTGAACGGCAACGGGATTTGTACCGGCTTCAGCAGGGGGATTCAGGCCCACTGGAATCCGCCGAATCCGCGCAGGCTTTCACCAAGCCCCCGGCACGCTACACCATGAAAACCTTACTCAAGGACCTGACCTCAGTCGCCAAATACGTGACCGACCCAGCAATCAAGAAACTGCTCTTGGACAAGGACAGCGACAAGCAGGACGAAGCTGGCGGGATCGGCACCCCGGCTACCCGCGACACGCATATCGACACCCTCTTCAGGCGCGGCTTTCTGGGTGAGGACGGCAAGAAAGTCATCAGCACCGAGCTGGGCCGCAATTTCCACGATGCCCTGCCGGAATTTGCTGTGAAACCTGACATGACCGCGCTCTGGCATGAGAAACAAAAGCAGATTGAAGACGGAGAGCTGAACCACCTCAAATTCATTGAGGAAGTGGAGAGTTCGGTCGCTAGGGAAATTGAGCGCGTTAAACGCGAAGGGCTAAACATCAGGGTTCAAGGGGTGCAATGCCCAAAATGCAAAAACGGAATTCTGCGGTCCCGCAAAGGCAAGACAAAATTCTGGGGCTGCTCCAACTACCCCGACTGCAAAGCAACCTTCCCCGATAAGTCCGGTAAGCCGGATCTCACGGCCAAACCTGCGCAGAAGCTGGAACCGTCCACGAAACACAAATGCCCGGAATGCGGCAAGGGCCTGATCCGCAGACCGGCCAAGCGCAAAGGGTTGTTCTGGTGGGGTTGCAGCGGCTTCCCGGACTGCAAATTCCGCTGTTTTGACGAGAAAGGAAAACCGAAACTTGAAAACTAAACCAAGGAGAAAAAATGCACACAAACAATGAAATCAAAAAACACATGGACGCACAGGCCCGGCAGATTGATCGGGAACTGAGCGAAAACCCCGGCACGGCCATGGAAGTGGATCAGGAGCTGGCCGACCACATGGGTGCTTTTGAAGAAGACGCGCTCAGCCTTGAAGATGCAGAAGATGCTTCCTTTGATCCTTTTGAGGAGGCATAGACATGGCTAAAGAAAAAACTCCCTACTATCAGCGGTTTGCTGAAGAAATCATCGAGAAACTGAAGGACGGCACAGCCCCGTGGATCAAGCCTTGGAAGCCCGGAGAATATCAACCCGCCTTCAATCCGGTTTCCGGCACGGTATACCGTGGAATCAACCAGCTCATGCTCGGTTTGGATGATCTGAATGATCCCAGATTCCTGACCTACCGGCAGGCGGAATCCAAAGGCTGGCAGGTCCGCAAGGGTTCAAAGTCCCGGTCCATTGTTTTCTGGCAGATGTCCCGCCAGATCGCGCTCAAGGATGATGAAGACAAGAACCTTCTGGATGAGGACGGCAACGCCCAGACGCAGACGGTCATGCTCGCGAAGCCGATTATCCGCTTTTCCAGTGTCTTCCACGCCAGCCAGATTGACGGCATCCCGGAATGGGATGGCCGGGAAATCACATGGAACCCGGATGAGCGGGCCGAAGTCATCCTCCAGAACTCCGGGGCCAGCATCACCCATGACCAGCGCAACAAGGCATTTTACAGGCCGTCCTCAGATGAGATTCATCTGCCGCCGCACGCGGCCTTTGGCAACTCTGACCAGTATTATAGCACAGCTCTGCATGAGCTGGGACACTGGACCGGCCATGAATCGCGCCTCGACCGGGAATTCGGACCTTTCGGTTCCGAGATTTACGCCAAAGAGGAACTGCGTGCCGAGATCGCAAGCTGGATGATCAGCGCGGAACTCGGCCTCAGTCACGATCCCGGCCAGCATCTCAGCTACGTTGATAACTGGGTCAAAGTGCTTGAGGAAGATCCCTTTGAAATTATCCGGGCCTGCCAGAGCGCGGAAAAAATCAAAGATTACACACTGGATTTTGAGAAGGAGCGCAGCCAGCAAAGGACAAAAGAAGAAGGTGTATCCATCTCCGCTTCAGACAAAGCCAAACTTGAGCTGCGGGAATCAATGTACGGACTCCCGGAAAATGGTAAGACCTATCTTAAAGTGCCGTTCTCCGAAAAAAATGAAGCCAAAAAGCTTGGAGCCAAGTGGGATAAGGACAAAAAGATGTGGTTCGCCCCCGAAGGCACCGACCTTGACCAGCTCGCCCGCTGGATGCCTAACGCACAGACTCAAGAGCCAGCCATCAAACCTGAACAGCAGAACGAGAACACCGTGAAAAATATAGCAACGGAAAAGACTTACCTGAACGTGCCGTATAAACAGAAATGGCTGGCGAAAAAGCACGGAGCACGCTGGGATAAATCAGCAAAGCTCTGGTTCGCGCCCACCGGAACCGATCTCGGCCCGTTGGCCGAATGGCTGCCGAAAGAGAAGGTCATCGCCCCTGAAACAAACGCAGTTCAGGAATTTGCCAAGGCCATACAGGAAGCCGGACTTGATCTTCAGGGCCAGATGCCGGTCATGGACGGAACCCTGCACCGCGTGCCGGTCATAGACGGCAAACCCAATTCCAAGGACGGCGCATACAAAGGCTTTCTTGACGGCCATCCCGCCGGATTCATTCAGAACCATAAAACCGGCCTGAAAATGAACTGGAAGGCCGAAGGAACCGAGCTGACCGAAGAACAGAAAGCCCAGCTCAAAGCACAGGCTGCCCAGAAAAAGCTTGAACGCGAAAAGGCCATCGCCGAACAGCGTGAAAAAGCCTCAAAACGTTCCTACGCCAAGTGGACCAACGCCCAATGGGCCACCAAACAACAGGAATACCTGCGCAAGAAAGGAGTTCCCAACTACGCGGTGAAGGTAAACGAACGCGGGGATCTGCTCGTACCGGGCCGTGACGTTGAAGGCCATATACACACCCTGCAAATCATAACCCCGGATGGCAAGCTATTCGAAAAAGGCGGCTTGAAAGCAGGCATGTTCCACACCATCGACCCCGGCGAAAAGATCGCCAAAGGCGGTCCGATCCTTGTTGCCGAAGGATATGCCACAGCAGCTAGCGCACACATGGCAAGCAATATGCCCACAGTCGCAGCGTTCGACGCTTCCAACCTAGAGCCGGTCGCCAAGGCCCTAAAAACCAAATACCCCAAAAGCACCATAGTGCTGGTCAGCGACAACGATCATCACCTCAAAAACAATGTCGGGGTAGAAAAGGCTGAGGCCGCAGCCAAAGCAGTAGGTGGTTTGCTGGTAACACCCAAATTCAGCGAGGCAGAAAAGTCGCAAGGCTTATCCGACTTCAACGATCTGCAGCAGTCTCGCGGAATCGGCGAAGTACAGAAGCAGTTCTCACAGACCATCAAGATGGCAAAATCCATGAAGACCGGGGAATTGCCGTTGGCTATGGCAATATAAGGATTAAATAGATGGGCTCTGAGGGGGGACCATCAAAAAGGAGAACCTCTTTTATTTCAAGAGGAAATGTCAAATCAAGTCGAAACTCTTACAGATTAAGAAACACTACGGATATTCCATGCTCATTTGGCCTCGAATAGTTAGTTAGTCCTGAAAGAGCCGTTTCATAGACCATCAAAAATATACAGCAAGTCTCTGCCTTGAACTCCCAAATATGGTGACGAGTGAAAGAGAGCAAAAAACTCTCCCAACTGCCGCATCCATTTCTTGAAGTTGAACGCTGCACTTGCCATGAACAAATTTATAGCATCACCAGCCGCGCCTTTGAGGTAACATCGGGCCATTCTATGATCGTGTTTGAGATGGCCTATAATTGGTTCGATGGCGGCACGGCGACGAAAACGTTGCCGTGATTTGTAAGAGTTCCGACTTGATCTGACATTTCCTCTTGAAACAGAAGAGGTTCTCCTTTTTGATGGAATTGCTGAATCACCATCAAAACAGGGCACCGCGCCCAAGGAGAACCACATGTCCAGTTTCAATCAAAACATCATAAAACACAAGATTGGTCTGCTGAATCTGGCGGAAGAACTCGGTAACGTATCCAAAGCTTGCAAGCTGATGGGATTTTCTCGGGATACTTTTTACCGCTATCATTCAGCCAAGGAAGAAGGCGGAGTCGAAGCTCTTTTTGACAAGTCCCGGCGTAAACCGAACCTGAAGAATCGGGTAGATCAAGCAATCGAAGATGCGGTTGTGGTTTACGCAACTGACTTTCCTGCTCATGGACAGACACGCGCAAGTAACGAGCTAAGAAAATTGGGTGTTTTTGTTTCGCCTTCAGGAGTTAGGTCTATTTGGCTCCGGCACGATCTTCATAACTTCAAGCTTCGGTTGACTGCGCTGGAGAAGATTTCAGCTGAGCAAGGAGTCGTGCTCACCGAGGCGCAGGTTCAGGCCCTTGAGAAGAAAAAGGACGATGATTTGGCCTGTGGTGAAATCGAAACTGCCCATCCTGGCTATCTTGGTAGTCAGGACACTTTCTATGTCGGCACGATTAAAGGCGTCGGGCGGATCTACCAGCAGACCTTTGTGGACACCTATTCCAAATGGGCAGCCGCTAAGCTCTATACGACCAAAACTCCGATCACAGCAGCTGATATGCTCAACGATAAGGTTCTTCCTTTCTTCGCGGAGCAGGAAATGGGCATTTTACGCATGCTGACCGATAGAGGCACCGAGTATTGCGGATGCGTCGAGAAACACGATTACGAGCTATTTCTTGGCGTTTGCGGCATCGAGCACACAAAGACCAAGGCACGTCATCCGCAAACAAACGGAATTTGCGAACGCTTCCATAAAACAATTCTGGATGAGTTTTACAGGGTCACATTCAGACGCAAGATCTACACTTCATTGGAAGAATTGCAGACGGATCTCGATATCTGGATTGATGAATACAACACGCAACGATCTCATCAGGGAAAAATGTGTTGCGGTCGAACACCACTGGCAACTATGCTGGATGGAAAAGAACTCTGGAACGATAAGGTTCTGAGTTTAAACTAAACTGACAATTTCGGTCCCATCAAAAAGGCGGACTGTCAGATCAAGTATGAACCACTACACGTGATTTCTGCCGTTGATACTGTGAGTCACTTTTCTTGGGCCGACCCGGAATCAATATTTGTACGTCGCCAACCTGCTTCAAGCCTCTGTAACCCCGGTCGCAGATTGCTACCGATGGACAGGTTCCAGTAATCGTCCAGCACTGCGTCAGCACTTGGGGCAGCGTGTGTCCATCATAAATGTTTTTATCGAAACTCATGGCGCCGACAATTATACCGGTATTTTTCGTCACGATGACTGAAGCCTTGCGCCCAAACTCGTATTGTTTATGCGCCTTGCCTTTGGAGATGCACAGCACATCCGGCTCATGCAGGCTGTAGACTTTATCCTTGTCGCTGCGCTTTTGATTTCTGACGCGTTCGAACAAATCAAGCTGCTTCTGATAACGCTTCAGAGCCTCGGCTGGCAGCTTGCGCTGAAGTTCACGAATCAAGGCTCCAGCCATGGTCCGCATCTTCTTTGCCTTTTTGACCATCTTCATTCGTTCCAAACGAAGCTTGGGTAGCGTCCTCCTGAAGCTGCGGCGCAACTTGATCTTCTCTCGATCTGCGATCTTGCGGCAGATTTTGATGATTTTTTCAAAAAGTTTCAGGTCAGTAGGAAAAGTTATATTCTTTTCCTGCACTGTGGTGTCCACCGTCACCTCGCGCTCCATGACATCATCGCCGTGCAACTTCACTGAAATTTCAAAGATCAAACGAGCACCGTTTTCACCGATACGTTTACGGAAATAAACCAAATCCGTTGGGTCGCACGGCAGACTCCACTGAAACTCGGTCATGCTGCAGAATGCCTGAGAATACGGGTTCTGCGTCCATGCTTCTACAACCCGTTCGTCACTCAGGTTATCCAGCTGCTTGAGCAACATCAAACCGACCATTAAACTCGTGGGCTTGGCCGGACGACCATTGACGCTGTAAAGTCCTGCAAACTCCTCTTCAAAGCGACTCCACGGAATCTCCGACGCGAGCCGAAGAAGTGGATGATTCGGATGAGTTGATCCAGAAGATCTGGATAGAGGAAAATTCCCTGCGGTTGCTTCTTCGGTTTTGCCTTCATTTTTGCCCGCCTTATGCTGCATCAATTCGACCGGATTTTCGTAGGAAAACAACATTTACTGGACGAAAACACTACAGCACCTGGAGGCATTTGTTAATTTATTTCAGGCTGTTGTGCGCTTTTCAGAACTAACTAATTAAAGAAAAAACCTTGACCATTCATAGATTATTAAGCAAAAGTATTTTCAATTGCGGGTAATTATTCCTCTTACAAATTAAACAAGTTAAATTACCATAACAGCCAACCCCTCAAGACAAATGAATTCTAAAACATGCATTCTCTATGACTTCCTTTACTGTATGGGTGGCGCAGAAAAAACAACTTTAGTAATGCAGGAAGCTTTCCCGAATTCAAAAATTTGCGTCGATTTCTTCAATAGAAATAGTTTCAAAAAACTAGGCGAAACTGACATTATTGAATTAGGTAAGCCAAGCACTTGCCAGCCTTTGAATGCAATAAAAGGGATACAAAATTTCAAAAGAAAAACCGGCTTCCTGAAAGATTACGACCTTGTTATTTATAGTGGGTCATACGCTCCCTGTGCGGTACAGAATCAGGTAAAAGGTAAAAAAGTTCTATACTGTCACACAATTCCGCGTTTTGCGTATGATCTCTACAGCCACTATTTCGAAAATATTCCGCGTGCAGCACGTTCTATTTTCAAAATGCTTGTTGCGTATGTCAGGAAAAACTATGAGCGTGCATTTTCAGAAATGGACCTCGTAATCGCCAATTCACAAAATGTACGGAGCAGAATTCAAAAATATCTCAACGCCGATGCAATCGTAATAAATCCTCCGGTCGACACCTCGGCTTTCAAATGGCTTGGTCAACAGGATTACTACCTCTCCACAGCAAGACTGGAAAAATACAAACGCGTGGACCTCATTGTGACGGCATTTAAAAAAATGCCTGACAAAAAACTGATAGTGACTTCAGGTGGCTCGGAATTAAAGAATCTGCAAAAACTGGCAGGCAATGCCCCCAACATATCTTTCACCGACTGGATAGATCACGAAGAGCTTATCAGACTTATGGGCAATGCCATTGCAACTATCTATATGCCTAAAGATGAAGATTTTGGAATGAGTCCTGTGGAATCTATGGCAGCGGGAAAGCCGGTAATTGGGGTTAATGAAGGTGGGGTCATGGAGACTGTTATGGATGGCGAGACTGGTATATTCGTTAAAACTGAGGTTAGAGATATTGTGCGGGGGGTTGGCAAGCTGTCCCCCCAAAAGGCTTTAAATGTCAAAGAGACTTGCAAGAAGAGGGCTGACGAATTTAATACTGATAATTTTTTAGTTAATCTAAAAAAACACATTAATCAGAACAACTGAGGACGTGATGCCACATGAATCGCTCGGAGACATGACTCCAGTCGAATATGTCCAAACTCATTCACCCCAAGAAAACTCTACTTACGGGTGGCACTAACTTGGGGAGGTTTGCGCCTTCCCCCATCCCTTGGACCACTAATCGGCCTTTTTAAAGTGGAATCCGCCATCCCGGTTTGGTCTGGTTGGCAGTAGCCGTTGTGGAGCGGAGCCCGTCCCCGGAGGGGCGGCCCGAAGGGCCGAGGGCGGAGCGGAACAACGGCTATGCGCCTGTCAATGAACTGTTAAATTGGTTCTGTATACATCGGCGGGAGTTCGCTTGTCCAACGATGAATGCCCGCGCTCTTCATTATAGTAACGAAAATAGCGTGTCAGGCCATGGTATAGCTCAATCCCGTCAGAGTAAGCCTTGGGATATACATCCTCGTATTTCACCGTCCACCACAGCCTTTCTATAAAAACGTTATCCAAAGCCCGGCCTTTTCCGTCCATACTGATAGCAATTTCATTTTCCTGTAAAACGCCGGTGAGTTCCTGACTCGTGAACTGCGAACCCTGATCCGTGTTGAAGATTTCGGGGCTGGCAACGAGCAACGCCCTCTGTAAGGCATCCACACAAAAGGAACTATCCATTGAATTGGATAATTCCCATGCCAGAACATAGCGGCTCCACCAGTCTATCACTGCGACCAGATACAAAAATCCTCGACGCATGGGGATGTAAGTTATATCGTATGCGTCAAAACAGCCCCACCTTTTCAAGGATGGCTCACTGTGTATAATCAGGACTCGTTCTTTGACATAGCCTGTGGCAATAAGGCTTTGAGATCGTGTTCACCCTTGGCATGTGGCAGCCGTTCAAAGAGATAAAGTAGGTATT
>NZ_VOPZ01000007.1:300000-501372 GCF_010470665.1 Desulfovibrio sp. JC022
ATGTCTTCAATGATAGTAATCTTCTCGGCAATATCCTTCATGGCACCGACAGCACCGGCAACCACCTCCCCGCTCTCACCCGCCTTGGAAGATGCATTATTCGCTATACGAGCCGTCTCCTCTGAATTCCGTACATTCTTTTCAATAGAAGTTGTAACAGAATTAATGGATGCGGAGAGTTCTTCCACACTGGCTGCCTGCTCAGATGTCCCCTGAGACATGGATTCAGAAGTTGAAGCCAGCTCTTCACTCCCTGATGCAATATTTGATACAGCCGAGTTTACTCCGCCAACAACATCACGCAACCTGTATATCATATCACCCATGGCATTAAGCATAACCCCGGTTTCATCTTGATTTGTTGATTCAACATCATGATTAAGGTCTCCATCCGCCATTTTCTTAACCGTATTTTCTGCCGTGCATAACGGACGGACAATAGAATTCGTCACTAGCAATGAAACGATAATACCAAGAAACAAAGCAGCCCCGCCAATACCCATAGCTGTTTTTGAAAACAGTCCGGCTTCTGCATTAAGAGTAACTGTACGCTGCCCCATACGTTCTTCTGCCAAATCATGTATTTTCACCAATTCTGGTTCGATAGCATGAACAGCAGCCCGCATTTCACTATTCTGCTTGGCAATTTTCTGATTCTCATCCACAAGAGACCGGAATGAAGCACGGTAAATATCAATACATTTTTCAATTTCAGCCCTATTCCCCGCCGGAACCGCTGACTCTGAAAAAGCTGTACTTAACTTTTCGAGTCCCGCAAGAGTTTTCTTCACATATTTATCGCTTCCCCGAAGCAGATAATCCTTTTCAGCCCTACGCACAGCAAGAACCGAAGCTTCAACACGCGGAACAAATACCGACTTCAAAGCCTTCTCCATCTTCCCGGCAGAGGTCCTGGCTTTAAGGTACAATGAAGACTGAAGATCAGCAGGAACTCCCTGCATAATCCGTTTCATTGCCCGCCCGTAAACTTTGAGCTCCGCAAGCTGAATATTCTTAGCCTGTTCCATACACCCGCTTTCGCTGACATCCTTTTCATAAGCCTTCAGTTCAGCCAGAAACCTGTCACGGTATTTCGGACTTTTTGTTCTGATAAAATCCTTTTCATACCTGCGCATCTGCAACCAGTGCATATACAGATTATCCACCGCAAACGCCGGGACACGGTCCATAATCATATGGGCAGCTTTTCTGAATTCACCTTGCAAACCTTCTTTGGGTGACAAACCTTTGACTACATAGCTTTCCGTAATAGCCTTAAATGTATCTTGGTATTTTTGAGCATCGTTTATAATCGTTTCGGCAAGCTGCCTTATTACTGTCAGCCCTGACTTTAACCCTGTTTCAGAGATACTGCCCATAGCCGTAATAATTTCTGACACTTTCTTTTCAACACGAGGAGGATATTTCATATCTTTCCTGAGCATAAAATCCTTTTCAGCCCTACGGGCTTCCAACATGGCAATCTCTGCTTGCTGAACCTGCATTGAGATATAAACCTCTTCACTGAGCACATGCGTATAGCCATCCCCTGTTTCGCTCAACGCAAACTGGTACATACCCAACGCAGAAGCACATAAACTGAGAACAATGATGATATTACCTAAAAATTTGGTCTTAATTTTCAGATTGCCCAATAAATTCATACAACCTCCCGCTCCGCCAGAGAACTTCTCAGAAAATTACAAATCTTACGCAGACACCGCCATTAGTCGTCAAATCACATCGTAACAGAAATGTAACATACGAATATATATTTTTACTAATCAAAAAAAATACCCCCCGCACTTTTGAGCACGAGGGGTAAAAACTTCAATTAAACTTGATAATTTAGAACGTCTGCTTAAACAGATCCTCACTGGAACCGGCCCCACCGGAATCACCGTCCTCACCAGAACCGGATGCGGTTCTAGTAGGCTGAGTGCCCTCTTTGAACGGCAGGAAGTAGATTTCCTTGGAGTTCGGCCCGGCAAGCAAGCCGGAAGCTGCATCAATCTTGGCCATGACCACACCTTCGGGCTGTGGGAAATCCTCATAGGGATAATCCTTCTCCACCTTCTTGCGGTAAGCAACCCATAGCGGACTGGCCGCGCGGGAGCCTGTTTCCCATTTACCCATGGGAGTCAACTGGTCAAAACCGACAAATACCCCGGTAACAAGGTATGGAGAATATCCCATATACCATGCATCCTGCTCGTTGTTGGTAGTTCCGGTCTTGCCCGCAACAGGACGACGAAGCACCTTAGCTCTCCAGCCGGTACCATGCTGCACAACCTCCTTCATCAGGTTACACATGATGTAAGCTGTCTGCGGGCTGATGGCATCAGTAATTTCCGGTTTTGAATCATAAAGAAGTTCGCCCCATGCACTATTCACCGAAAGTACCAGACGGGCTTTAACCCGTGATCCGCCCCGTGCAAAGGTTGAATAAGCTTCAACCATATTCAGCAGAGTTACAGACCCGGAACCAAGTGCCACAGAAAGATCTCTGGGGAAATTTGCTTCAAGGCCCATGTCTTTGGCACGCTGGATGATTTTATCGATGCTCATCTTACGGGCCAATCTGATGGTTACGAGGTTTCTGGACTTTACCAGAGCCGTGCGCAGCAAGGTCGGACCGTAGAAAACACCCTCAAAGTTCTGAGGTTTCCAAAGCTTGCCAGCTTCCATATCAGTATAAACAAACGGAGCGTCCATCATGATAGAAGCCGGGGTAAACCCGTTGTCCATGGCTGTAGAATATACAATGGGCTTAAAAGCTGAACCGGGCTGGCGTTTAGCCTGAGTTGCGCGGTTGAACTGGCTGCCCTGGGTTCCGCTGAAGGTATATCCACCGACCATAGCCAAAACATCACCTGTCTTGGGATCCATGGAAACAAGCGCGCCCTGTACAACAGGTTTCTGCATGAGTGAAACCTGCCAGCTGACATCACCAAGAGTATCGGTATCAGGATCTACCTGATTAAAATTAACTTCGCTGCCGTCCTTAAAAAAGGCCTTATCGAGTCTTGCCCAGACCACATCACCCTTCTTGAGGATCTTGGTGGCATCTTTCTTGGGACGGACATCTTCAGGTGCTTTTTTCACATCCGGGGTACGGCACCATTTCATGCTCGTAACCGGCATGGAGGCCGCATATTTTCCAAACTTAACCGCAGCTTCCTTCTTGGAAACCTTGGTAACAAGCACCTTGACCCATTTTCCGGGGCGAAGGTCCGGTTCAGGAATAATTTCAGAAGCAAGGAATCCCGCATATTCCGCAGGCTTCAGCTCCAGCAGCGGCCCTCTCCAGCCACGACGTCTGGTGGATGCTTCAAGTCCTTTTTTAACAGCCTGATCCGCAGCATCCTGATGCTTGATATCACAGGAAGCGTATACGTTGAGACCGCCTTTATAGACGGTTTCCTCACCATATTTATCGATCAGCCAACGGCGCACTTCCTCAAGAAAATAAGGGCCGTGTTTCCATGAAGGATCTTCCATGCTCTTGTATACAAGAGGCTGTTCCACGGCTTTGTTGTACTCGTCACGGGAAATCCAGTTATGCTCATACATCTGGCCGAGTACATAAAGCTGACGCGCTTTCGCTCTTTCCGGGTGGCGTAGCGGATCATAACGGCTGGGTGCCTGCGGCAGTCCGGCAAGGAGTGCACATTCGGCAATGGAAAGTTCATTAACATGCTTGCCAAAATAGGTACGCGCAGCAGCTTCGACACCGTAGGCACCTGCGCCAAGATAAATCTGGTTCAGGTAAATGGTCAGGATTTCATCTTTTTCAAGATAATGCTCCAGACGGAAAGCAAGAATAGCTTCCTTAAGCTTACGCTTATAGCTTTTTTCCGGAGTCAGCAGCAGACGTTTGATGATCTGCTGGGTAATGGTACTACCACCCTGAGTTTTGGCACCGCTTTTCATGTTGGCAACAAATGCACGGGAGATGGCGGTAAAATCAACACCGTCATGCTGATAAAAGGAAGCATCTTCAGCCGCCAGAAAAGCCTTGGGCAGCAGCGGGGTCATCTCGTCCATGCGGACCAGAAAACGCTTTTCCTTGTAGAAATATCCGAGAACCTTGTGGTTGCGGGAATAAACAGTAGTAACAAGCGGCGGATTATAGTCGGTAATATTTTTGAATCCGGG
Organism: Desulfovibrio sp. JC022; assembly: GCF_010470665.1. Classification (NCBI taxonomy): domain Bacteria; kingdom Pseudomonadati; phylum Thermodesulfobacteriota; class Desulfovibrionia; order Desulfovibrionales; family Desulfovibrionaceae; genus Desulfovibrio; species Desulfovibrio sp. JC022. Next base: position 304,159 of record NZ_VOPZ01000007.1, read on the forward strand.
CAGATCGCTGGATGCCCAAAAATAAAGACCGGCCATGGACCCGACGCCGAGGATTCCCATCACCAATGTAACTATCAGTAATATTTTATATACTTTTTTCATCTATGATTCTCATCAATCATCTGCATGGGGAACAAATCCCCAAGCGATTCTCAGCCTACTATGCATTTCGCGCACTTCGGCCTGCGTAACTCCAAGAGCTTTGAACAACTTTCCCGGAGTCTTGTTTTCATGCTGTGCAAGACAGTTTTCAACCTCAAGAAGCGTAATCCTGCCATTCTCATCTGTCCAAAAAGGAAAAAGCCGGCAATAGAGCGGCCGGGCTTCCTTGGGAAGCACACACCCTTCATTACCAAGAAACAAACATTTTCCGCCGGAATCAACTTCCAGCCGATAATGGGTTCCGCCGGGAGGAAAAAGTTTTTTTACAGTCCTACGTTGTCCCGGAAACAGTCTGAGCATGTTCTCAATAAAAACCGAAGTATTCAGCTGAAGAGCAAAACCACCGGAATCGGGAACGCATTCCATAATGCGCTCCCGTTCATATTCAGAAACAGGAAAACAGACTTCCTCAGTACCCGGAGTAAGTTCACAACATGTCGGCCCCTTGGCACCGCATCTGGCACAAACAAAAGGATCGTTCATGATAATCAAAAACTCCCGGTTCTTTTATTACTCATCCTCAAAGCACATTTTCCCGTATCCCTTACAGGGAGGAATGGGATAATCACCGTTAAAGCAGGCAAGGCAGTAAGAATCTTTTTCTTCCACTGAACTGAGCAGACCGTCGATGGACAGGTAGTGCAGAGAATCAAGGCCCAAGAAACGTGCGATTTCTTCTTCAGTGCTGTTGGCGGCAATAAGTTCGCCCTTGGATGAAAAATCGATACCGTAATAACATGGGTTACGTATAGGGGGACAACTTACCCGCATATGAATTTCACGAGCACCAAGTTCACGAAGTTTTTTAACTCTGGTCCGGGTGGTGGTTCCACGTACGATGGAATCTTCCACAATCAGGATCTTCTTGCCCTTGATCATGGATTTTACCGGATTTAGCTTCACCCTTACGCTGAAGTCGCGCATATCCTGTGAAGGCTGAATAAAAGTACGGCCAACGTAATGGTTACGGATCATGGCAAGTTCAAGCGGTAGACCTGATTCCTGAGAATAGCCTACTGCGGCATAGTTACCGGAATCAGGAAACGGCATAACAAAATCAGCATCTACAGGCTGCTCAGTAGCCAGAACCGCGCCCATTTTCTTGCGGCGCTCATAAACAACTTCACCGAACACGGTGGAGTCCGGACGGGCAAAATAAATCAATTCAAAAATACACTGACGCTTGGGAGCACTTTCGCAATAAGTATAGGAAGTGAGTTTACCGTCTTCCACAACTACCATCTCTCCGGCATTAACAGGACGAATTTCCTCAGCATCGATGAGATCGAAAGCACAAGTTTCAGAGGCAAAGACGTAGTTATCACCCACACGACCAATGGCAAGCGGCCTGAATCCGTTGGGATCTTTCACAGCGATGAGCTTATCATTTGCCATGATCAGCAGTGAAAATGCACCTTTGACCTTGCGACAGGCCTTCATTACCGCGTCTTCAATGGTATTACCATTAAGATTCTTGGCGATCAGATGAACAAAAACCTCGGAATCCATAGTGGTCTGAAAGATGGAGCCCTGTGCCTCGAGCTCTTTACGCAGCTCAAGAGTATTCACGAGGTTCCCGTTATGGGCAATTGCCAAATTCAAATCACCGAACTTGACGAGAAAAGGCTGAGCATTCCTGATCAGGGAAGCTCCGGTTGTGGAGTAACGAATATGCCCGATACCAATATCGCCTTTAAGTTCCTTCCCGAGATGGCGCTCGTTAAAGACATCGGCTACAAGCCCCATGCCCTTCTGTTCACGGATAGTTCCGCCATCCCAGGTCACGATCCCGGCAGATTCCTGCCCGCGATGCTGCATGGCGTAAAGGCCGAAATAGGTCATTCTTGCTGCTTCAGGGTGTCCGTAAATCCCAAACAGTCCGCAATATTCTTTTTTCATCTTTCCTGCTCTTGCTAAAAAAAGGAAAGGACCGGTGCGTGTGAAGCCCGGTCCGTTATTTCCAGTTTATAAGTCTTTTACATGTTGTGGTAGTGCTGTAAGCACTGCACATCAAGTCCTTTGCCGCGTTGCTCCTTAATTGCCAAACTCATGGCATGGGCTCCTGCGACAGTCGTTGTATATGCCAATCCGTGAAGTAAGGTGGTCTGCCTGATTTCCTTGGAGTCAGTGACCGTACTCTTATCGGATGGAGTGTTAATAAGTAAATCAATATCCCCATTCTTAATATAATCAACTACATGAGGACGTCCTTCATGAACTTTAAGAATCTTCTCGGTAATAATGCCCTTTTCGTTTAGAAAATCAGCAGTTCCACCGGTAGCCAGAATTTTAAAACCTAATTCATGAAAATTCTGAGCAGTGGGAATAATGGCATCCTTATCCCTATCCTTTACGGAAATGAAGACTGTTCCCTCAAGGGGAAGCTTCAGCCCTGCACCAAGTTGAGCTTTCATGAAAGCGAGACCAGGAGTGTAATCCATTCCCATAACCTCGCCGGTAGAACGCATTTCAGGTCCGAGCTTAACATCCACATTGGGAAACCTGTTAAAGGGGAATACCGCTTCTTTAACAGAGTAGAACCCTTCCTTACGCATGGACCAAGGGTCGAGATCCTTAAGCTTTTCACCAAGCATGACCTTTGTAGCCATCTTGGCAAGCTGGATACCGGTAGCCTTACTTACGAAAGGTACGGTACGGGAAGCACGGGGGTTTACTTCAATGATGTAAACATCACCATCTTTGACCGCGAACTGAATGTTCATCAGACCGACAATTTCCAGCTCTTCAGCAAGGGCCACAGTCTGACGTTCAATTTCTGCGACCAGCTCATCGCTCAAAGTATGCGGAGGAAGTACGCAAGCAGAATCACCGGAATGAATTCCAGCTTCCTCAATATGCTCCATCACTCCGGCAACATAGGTTTGGTCGCCGTCGGAAAGAGCATCAACATCCACCTCAACCGCATTCTCAAGAAACTTGTCGATGAGAATGGGGTGCTCAGGAGAAACAACCGCGGCTTCGCGGAAATAAGTATCAAATTCCTCGTCACTGTAAACAATGTCCATACCACGTCCACCAAGAACGTAAGAAGGACGTAGCACCAGAGGATATCCGAGACGCTCGGCAATTGCCTTAGCGTCATCAAGAGACATGGCGGTTCCATTCGGCGGCTGCTTGAGCTCTAGCTTCTGGAGCAGTGCCTGAAAACGCTCCCTGTCTTCTGCGCGGTCAATTGCGTCAGGAGAAGTTCCGAGAATGGGAACCCCAGCCTTAAGTAATGGAATAGCGAGGTTCAAAGGAGTCTGCCCGCCAAACTGGACAATGACGCCTTCAGGCTTTTCAAACTCAATGATGTTAAGCACATCTTCATAAGTAAGCGGCTCAAAATAGAGTCTGTCGGAGGTGTCATAGTCAGTGGAGACAGTTTCCGGGTTGGAGTTGACCATGATTGATTTCACGCCCATGTCTTCCAACGCGAATGCGGAGTGACAGCAGCAATAGTCAAACTCAATCCCCTGCCCGATCCTGTTGGGACCGCCGCCAAGGATCATGACCTTGCGTTCCTTCATGGATTCAGCTTCCTGACCTGACTCGTAAGTGGAGTAGAAATAAGGGGTGTAAGCCTCGAACTCCGCGGCACAGGTATCAACCAGATAGTAAGTAGGAATCAGGCCGAGATTTTTCCTGAATTCACGGACATTCTTTTCAGACTCACGCCACATGGTAGCCAGCTGTGGATCGGAATAACCGTATTCCTTGGCTTTCTTAAACATGGCCGCAACCCGTTCATCACCGGAATACAAACCGATCTCAAGGGAGAACTGTCTGAGTTCTTTTTCAAAAGTAACAAGATCTTCAAACTGATGCAGATACCAAGGATCAATCTTGGTGATGTCGAAAATTTCTTCAGGGGTCAGACCGGCAAGGAAAGCTTCCCGCAGGAAAAACATACGCTTGGAGTTAGGCTTGCGGATCAAACCGATCAACTCATCGCGGTCCATCTCAGCGGGCTCGAAAACCTTGCCGAAACCGGGCATACCAACTTCAAGTGACCGTAGACCTTTCTGCAAACATTCCTTAAAAGTTCTGCCGATTGCCATGGTCTCACCGACACTCTTCATGGCGGTGGTCAGATAATCCTCGGAACCGGGGAATTTTTCAAAAGTAAATCTTGGAATCTTGATTACGCAGTAGTCAATGGTCGGTTCAAAAGAAGCCATTGTCTCGCGAGTAATGTCGTTGGGAATCTCATCAAGAGTGTAACCAACCGCAAGCTTGGCTGCGATCTTGGCAATGGGGAATCCGGTCGCCTTGGAAGCCAATGCGGAAGAACGGGAAACACGGGGGTTCATCTCAATAATTGCAAGCTCACCATTCTCAGGGTTGATTGCAAACTGTACGTTGGAACCACCGGTTTCAACACCGATTTCACGCATGATGGCGAGGGACGCATCCCTTAACATCTGATATTCAACATCGGTCAAAGTCTGAGCAGGCGCAACAGTGATGGAATCACCGGTATGCACGCCCATGGGATCGATGTTTTCAATGGAACAGATGATTACGCAGTTGTCCTTGCGGTCACGCATGACCTCAAGCTCGTACTCTTTCCAGCCGAGAATGGACTCCTCAAGCATGACTTCGTTCTGAAGACTGGCAGATATACCCTGCATGGCGATATCTTCAAGGTCTTCCATATTGTAAGCCACACCGCCGCCGGTTCCACCAAGGGTGAATGCCGGACGGATGATGATAGGGAAATCAATTTCCTTACCGCAACGGCGCACATCATCAATGTTGCGGGCAATGCGGCTGGTGGGGACCTTAAGACCGATCTTCTCCATGGCAGCACGGAAAAGTTCACGGCTTTCAGCCTTTTCAATAACATCAACAGATGCACCGATAAGCTCTACACCGAATTTTTCAAGCACGCCCAGTTCTGCAACAGCAAGGGCGGTATTCAGCGCAGTCTGACCGCCCAAGGTGGGCAGCAGTGCATCCGGTCGTTCTTTTTCAATGATTTTGGCAATGGTGCCGGGTTCGATGGGTTCAATGTAGGTTCGATCCGCTAGAACGGGATCGGTCATGATGGTTGCGGGGTTTGAGTTGACGAGGATAACCTCGTAACCCTCTTCCTTAAGGGCTTTAAGGGCCTGTGTTCCGGAATAGTCAAACTCGCAGGCCTGACCAATGACGATCGGCCCGGAGCCGATAAGCATAATTTTTTTGATATCAGTGCGTTTAGGCATGAACTCCATCCAATAATGGTTTGAAATATTGGCTTTAGGACTTGTGAAGAGACAGAAAGTCATAAATCATTACTCGCAAATGAGCAAGCACAGAGTTGTCTACCTTATTTGTATGATAATCTCTTCACGCCATTGACAAAGAGCATAACTGACTTTAAATATCAATTGCAATGAACGTAATGGCAAACACAGCAAATGCAAGACCGCTCTCCAGCTACAAAGGCGGAATGTCGGTCAGAGTAACCGGATTTGAAGGTGGAAGGTGCTGCCGCAGCAGACTCCTTTCCATGGGAATAATTCCGGGCACTATCGTACATATTATCAATGGTAACGGTAGAATGAATATCCGTGTCCGCAGCTCTCAGTTTGCTATCGGACACGAAATGACCAACAAGATTATGGCCATCCCTGTTTGCGACTGCAACAAATGCAGTGCTTTTTAGTATACACGCAACTAAATTTTTCGCCAATTCAATCAAGAGGAATCAGTCATGGGTTCAGACGCAAAGTGGCAATCTCTTGAACTTCTCGCCAATGACCGCTCTTGGTGGTCACTCACAATTCTGGAAATGAAAAGGATTCATGACCAGAACAATGCATCCTACGGTGTATGGTCCAATACTCAGGACAGCGTAAACACCCTGAACTCCCTCAAGAATTACAAAGATTTCGTTGAACGCACAGAAGGCCGGGTAATCAATCTGGTCGTCAACGGTACGGACGTTCCTTACGACCTGCCCCCTAAAAAGACTAAAGCGTAATTAATTTCAACCGGCTTACTTTTATTTGCCTTCCCCCTGCTCTTCTGGCACTTTCCAGCCATGAGCAACACAAAATCCACAGAAGAAAGAATAGAAAGTCTTGAAAGCGCACTCGCGCTTCAGGATCAGACAATTGAAGAGTTGAATAAATTCATCATCGCCCAGCAGAAACAAATCGGCGATCTTGAAAAGAAACTTGAATTTATGGTCAGGCAGATAAAAGACCTCAAAGAAGCCGTGGACTACGCTTCACCGCAGGATGATGTTCCACCACCACATTACGGGCAGGTATAAACACAGTATACCTTTTTGAAACTCAACTTTTTTGAATTCTCCAGTCACGGACTTCGCCATGCAAAAAATTGACGTTCTCATTAATGCTCACGGCAAACCGTTTCAAACAGCACTATCCCTGCTCTCGTTGATGAAACATAGCGGACAGTGGATAGACCGCATCTGGTTTGTGCAGGACCGCCCGGAAGAAACAAAGGCTTTAGGAGCACAGTTTGTTCTGGATTTGCTGGACAATATAACCATTTATCAACCGTCAGACTGGCGTTGGATAAATCATATTGACGAAGATCTACTCACAGACGTAAATTACCGTCACTCAATCCGCTACCAGTATGGATGGGAGCACACTGACAAAGATTTTGTGCTGACTATCCACAATGATGTATATTTCACAGCGGACCCGGTAGAACTTCTCATAAATTCCATCGGAGACAATATTGCTGCCGGTAAAATTGGCTTGTGCATCCAGTGCCCTGCTTTTCATCATAAAAAATGCTCACCGGAAAATATCAGGATCATCGACCAACATTAAAAGAATTCATAATGCTGGCGAGCGACCCAAAAGGATATATTCCGACTGACGTATCAAACTAAATGGTTTGCCCCGGCCTGCGAACTAAACCGTGGCCTTTACCCTCATGCAGGGTAAATGAGTGGTGTGCTTTGCTCAACATGAAGAAAGCACGTCCGGCAACCGTTCCATACGGCCCGGCCCGCCCTTTCGGAGCCCACGTATTCGAAGGTGTCAAACGAGAATTGAAAGAAGGGGAAAAGTGGAACGAATTCGAAAACAATCTGGGAATAGTATACGACACGGCAATGGCCTGGTTTCGCGATGTTCACCATCAGGGACACACCTGCGCCTATCAGGATCTTTCGGGTGTCATGAAGCACTGGAAAGGACACAAAGCCCTATTTGACACTGATCTTTATTCGGCAAATGAAGAAATGGCTAAAAAAATTCTGGAACAAGAGTTTAAATTGCAATTCTCCACTTGATCCAGCTGCTGCAAATCAAACTATAATTATCATTGAACGAAGAAAGGCAGCCCGATCAGGACTGCCTTTCTTATTTGCTATAACAAAACACTTGCTACAGAACCTTACACCCATTAGCAACAGGTGCGGAAACGCTCAGCAGAGACATCCAAGTCCACGAAAGCTAACGATCTCTGGCCTGATACTTTGCCATATGCGCTTCCATACGGCGGCTGGCCCAGGTCAGCACATAGCAGACGATGAAATAAAGAATCGCGATGGCAATAAATATTTCCGTGGGAGCGGACAGGGTTCTGTTGTTAACCTGTGTGGCTGTACGTGTAAGCTCGTTCACCCCGATGATATAGGCAAGGGAGGTATCCTTGGTCAGGGATACGAACTGGTTAACAAAGGAAGGAATCATATTGCGCAAGGCCTGCGGCAGAATTACGTAACGCATGGCCTGAACATGAGAAAGACCTGTTCCCCTTGCGGCTTCCATCTGTCCCCTCGGCAGGGCGATAACCCCGGCCTTTACGATTTCACCGATATATGCACCGGTAAAAACAATAAAAGCAACCAGGGCACACTGAAATTCCGGCAGAGAGCGACCAAGCACAACAGGAGCCAGAAAATAGAACCAAAAGATGAGCATCAGCAGGGGAATCCCGCGAATAACTTCAATATAGACGACAGATACGGACTTAACCAGCCTATTGCGGGAAAGACGCATCAAACCTGCGGCAAGACCGATCCAGAAAGCACCGAAAATACCGAGCAAAGCCAGAATAATACTGGCTGCCAGACCGCCGATGGGTCCATCAGGAAAGGCGCCCCAGAGAAAATAATCCAAGTTGTTCCAAACTACATCCCATTGCACGAGACGCCACTCCTAGTATTTAATTTGCAGCAGGAAATGCTTATTATACATATTGATCATGAGCGACACGATCAACGAGATACACAGATAGATAACGGTCGCCACAGTAAACGCCTCGAATCCATGGAAAGTGTAGGATTCAATCTGGCGGGCCATGTATGTGAGGTCCATAACCCCGATAGTCATGACCAGTGACGAGTTTTTGATCAGGTTCAACGACTGGGAAATAAGGGGAGGAATAATGATTCTGAAAGCCTGCGGCAAAATAACGAACCGATAGGCCTGCAGAAAGGAAAGCCCGGTCGCGCGGGAAGCTTCCAGCTGATTCTTGGGAATGGAATTAATTCCGGCCCTGATTTCTTCAGCAACAAATGCTGCGGTATAAACAGTCAGGGAAATTACCCCGGCCGCAAATTCGAAATCATGATCATAAAGCCATTCATTTACCCCATCAGGCAAAATGGAATATGAGCCGAAATACCAGAAAAATATCTGAATCAGCAAAGGTGTGTTTCTAAAAAACTCAACAAATGCAAAGCTGAACCATTCAAAAGGCTTGAACTTGGACATGCGCATAACTGCGACAATTGTCCCAAGAAGCAGTGTAAATACGATGGATACTGCGGATATCTGGAGGGTTACTTTGACCCCGTCAATTATCCACTGCCCGTACTGTCCGCTGAGAACCAGATTCCAATCAAACTGATAATTCAAAACATCTATCCGTTGTTTTCGGGAAGACCGCGCAAGCACGGCCTTCCCGTTATCTTACAGAACTAAAACCTAGAGCCCCGCCCTCAAAATAAATCCATATTTATTTTGATAAAAAACACTTTAAAATGTTTATTTGGTGGGCACGGCACTAAAGGACCGTCGGCTTAGGGCCAAACTTCCATGTTCCAGGTAAGGGGCAGGTAGTACTTGGTATCAGGACCGAACCACTTGTTGTATGCTTTCTTGTAGTCGCCGCTCTTCCACATTTTGATGAGAGCCTGGTTGACTGCATCGCGGAAGTTGGACTCGTTCTCGGGCAGGCCGATACCGTAAGGCTCGGGAGAAATGAACTCACCAACGATTTCCCATTTTTCGGGGTTGGGGTCGGAGTTCTTGAGACCGAGGAGGATAGTGGAGTCAGTAGTAACAGCTTTAACTTTACCCTGTTTGAGAGCAAGCATTGCCTGGGGGTAACCTTCGAAGGAAAGAACCTTACAATCAGGCTGTGCAGCCAGAATGTTCTGCTCAGAAGTGGAACCTTTAGCAGTACCTACTTTTTTGCCTTTCAGGTCAGCAACAGAATTGATGCCGGAACCTTTTTTAACGAGCAGTTTCTGACCGTCCATGAAGTAAGTGATGGAGAAGTCAATGGTGTCGTCACGGGCAATTTTGTGAGTCATGGTAGCAGCGGCAAGGTCAATAGAACCCTGAACAACCATGGGGATACGGGTAGCGGAAGTTACGGGCTTGAACTCAGCCTTAACACCCAGTTCCTTGGCGATGTATTTGCAGATGTCGATATCAAGACCGACAAGTTTCTTGGTGTCTGCATCGATGTAACCGAAAGGCACAACAGCATCTTTAACACCACTGACCAAAACGCCGCGGGCTTTTACTTCCTGCAACTTATCGGCCATTGCGACGGATGCGCAAAGGGCCATCGCCAAAACCATAGCAACAACAATTGAGAGTCTTCTCATCAGGGTCCTCCTGAAAAATTTAAGGTTACCTACCAATACCGCCGGCAAGAGCGATAATTACAAAATCTCCTTCAAAAACATCTTGGCTCGTTCATGTTTAGGATTGCGGAAGAACTCCTCCGGAGGAGCCTGTTCAATGACTTCACCGCCATCCATGAAAATTACGCGATCAGCCACTTCGCGGGCAAAGCCCATTTCGTGGGTCACGCAAAGCATGGTCATGCCCTCACGGGCAAGATCTTTCATTACATTTAATACTTCGTTGATCATTTCCGGATCAAGCGCAGAAGTTGGCTCGTCAAAAAGCATGGCCTTGGGCTTCATAGCCAACGCCCTTGCAATGGCGACACGCTGCTGCTGTCCGCCGGAAAGTTCTGCGGGGTACTTATGGGCCTGATCGTGGATTCCAACCCTTTCAAGAAGGTAAAGTGCATTTTCCTCGGCCTCAGCCTTGGGGATATTACGCACTTTCAGGGGTGCAAGGGTGACGTTATCCAGAACAGTCAGGTGGGGATAAAGGTTGAACTGCTGAAAAACAATGCCAATTTCGGCGCGCAGTTCATTAATATTTACACTCTTGTCAAGTATGTCTTTATCATCGAAGGTAATGGTCCCTTTTTGGTAATCTTCAAGCCTGTTGATGCAGCGGATAAAAGTACTCTTACCGGACCCGCTAGGACCACAGATTACAAGAACTTCACCTTTATCCACATGGTCATTGATACCTTTTAATACGTGAAAATCCCCGTACCACTTGTGGAGATTCTTAATTTCAATCATTGCCATAATGCTTAACTCCAACTCCCGTACTGTTTATTAAGTTCAGGACCGGCCGTCATAGTAAAAAACGCGTATATTCATGATTACGGCCGCCATTCTTCAAGATTGCGTCGATTTCGCCCAGATTCCGAGAATGAGAGACTTTTATAGCCTAAAACAAAGAAAAGTCAAGGAATTACCCCGCTTTTTCCATTTATGTAGAATCCCAAAACAGAGTTGCCGTATATGCAAAAAAAGACTGATTCAAACACACTGCATGCAGAGAGCTAAAATCCATTTTTCTCGAAATGACGGGGATTCCAAGCTTGATGACACCTATAACACCTTTGGCAGGACATGTGAAATAAATATACAAAAAAGAGAAATATTTTTTCGGAAAAATGAAATTTAAATATCTTTTTTCTTTTTTATAAAAAAAAATGCCAAAAACTTAAACCTACCACTCCCAAGAACCTATCTATAAAACTCAACACTGACAGATAATGTTTTATACAGGCAAAACAAAACATGCCGGGAAGCCCCAGATGAAGCCGCTTCAGGTCGCCCATCACTCCCTAAAACCTATCGCAAAAAGCTTGTTGCCATAGTTGTTAATTTTTGATTGATCAAACAATCGACAATTATACAACAGAAACACCCTCTCCACAACAAATTAGAGTATTATTGAACCCCAGAAGACACAAAAAAAGCGGGAACAGGCATAACCTGCTCCCGCTGAATCAGCTTTTATATGGAGACTGAAGAACTATTCGTCGGTAATGAAAGCCACCGCACATGCTCCGGGACCGGAATGCAGTCCCAAGACAGGAGAAGCCTCAACAACAAATTCCGGATCTACGCCAAACTCTGCTTTGAGGATACGTATAAATTTTTCAGCGGTCTCGGGGGTATCTGCATGGGAAATGGCATAGCGAAAACGTCCGCGGCCATATGCATTATCCTTGACCAGCTTGATCAAAGCATCTTCCTGACGCTTCACACCGAAAGACTTAGCCACAACTCTGGGCTTACCTTCTCCGGCGAACTGCAAGATAGGCTTGATGTTCAATGTCTTGGCAATGAAACCCTGCCCCTTGCTCATACGTCCGCCGCGCACGGCATAATCGAGAGTATCAATGGTCACGAATATTTTGACATTTTCAACAGCACGGTCAGCAACCCTGCGGACCTCGGCGGCAGTAGCTCCCTTCTGGGCAGCACGGGCAGCCTCAAGCACAGGCAGACCAAGACCTACAGACAACATCTTACTGTCGATAGCAGAAACATTGTCAAAAGGATTGCTCACAGTCAGGGCATTCTGAAAAGTCCCGCTGAGAACTTTGGCGACATGCATGGAAACCACATCTTCGTAATCAGATGAAACTTTGGCATAAGCCCGCTTCATATCACCCGGTGAAGGCTGGGAAGTAAGAGCCTTGCTTGCTCCGGGCAGAATTTTATAAAATTCGCCGGAACTGAGGGTAACCTGATCAATGTACTCATTTTCATCAATAGATAAGCGCATGGGAACCACGCGGATATCAAATTCCTCCAAAATTTCATCGGGAAGGTCACAAGTACTGTCAGTAAGGATACCGACCTTGCGGTCATCGGCAAGAAGGCGTTTATGCTGAACCAGCATATCGTCCACCTTGCGCTTAACGACTTCGCCATAACCGTTGACAATATTTTCCACGGCATCGGGATCGTTGGTATGAATATGAATCTTAACCGAACCGGGAGTTCCGGCCACGATCAAACTGTCGCCCATTTCAGAGATGGCATTCCGAATAGCGTTTTTATCAATATTCTCACCTTTAATGAGAAATTCGGTACAGAAACGAAAATCAAGGGATTCAACAGCAACCTTAGCCTGAACATTTCCAAAGGATTTGGAATTTCGGGCGTCCGGGAGAAAGCTCTTTTCGATTTTTCCGTTTTCCAGCAGGTCAACAATACCTTCCAGAAGATAGACAAACCCCTGCGCTCCGGCATCTACAACACCGGCAGCCTTGAGCTCTGCAAGCTTTTCAGTTGTGCATTTTGCGGAATTCCGCGCAAATTCAAGAGAATCGGAAAGAAGATGATGGAAATCACGGTAGTTATCGCCATTGGCATGCAGATGCGCAGCCCAATCCCGAATAACACTAACAATGGTACCATCTTTAGGGTCGGAAATAGCCTCACAGGAACGCTTTGCTGCCAAGGAAGCCGCTTTGGCAAAATCCGAAGGAGAAAGCTTAGGCATATCTTTCACACCCTCAGCGAATCCACACAGAAACTGAGCCAAAATGGCACCGGAGTTCCCTTTAGCCCCGTCAAGGGCGGATTCCGCAATAAGGGCGGTCATTTTTTCAATGGAACGCTCCACAGATTTACCGGTGGAACTCACTATGCTGCGCATGGTGCCTGCCATATTCGCCCCGGTATCCCCGTCGGGAACCGGAAATACGTTGATGGCGTCCAAATGCGGGGAATTGGCTATAAGCTTGCTTGCGGCAGCCACAACACCCCTCCTGAAGCGGACACCGTCAACATAGTCAATTTTCACAGTATTTGCTGTAGTCATATATAAAAAGAGCTAAATATTTATTTTAAAGTGGCAAATTAAACATTGTAACAATCGTCACAAAAGCAATCTCTACTTGCATGGTATATGATAAGAAATCAAGTTATTATACAAATAAATTCATCTGTGTTTTTATGAAATAAACAAAAATAAACCTACACAGGCTTTTAAGTAACAATAATTTAGGATATATATTTGCTATATCTCAGCAGTAAGGAGTTTTGCCAATGTCCCGGACTGAAATATCCATCTCAATGCGTCACTTCCCCCGATTTCTATTTCTATTATCCATCCTTTCCCTTTGCATTGCATTACCCGGCTGCAAGGATGATAAACAGTCAGCAAACAGCTACCCGCCCGCACCTGTTACTATTGCTAAGGCTGAACTTATAAATACGCCCTACTACCTTACCGCCATCGGAACAGTAAAGGCTGTGGACTCCATTACTGTCCGTTCAAGGGTTACCGGATACCTGAGCAAAATATTCATTAATGACGGAGAATACGTGGACAAAGGCCAACAGCTGTTCACTATGGACCCTTCGCCCTATGAGGCTTCCATAGGACAGCTTAAAGCTGAACTTGCTTCCGACATAACAAAATATGAACAGGCAAAAAAAGATTACAATCGCTATCGCGACCTTGTGAAGCGCAAAGTTGTCAGTGAAGAAAATTTTGAAGAAAAACGTCTGGATATGAAAACCGCCAGTGATGAAATTGCGGTAACCCAGGCAAAGCTCAATGATGCGCGCAACGATCTCAAATACTGCTTCATCCGCTCCCCCATTGACGGCCTTGCCGGATATGTCACTCCCACGGAAGGAAATCTTATCGAAGAGAACAAAGATGAACTGGTAGTTATCAACAAAATTTCCCCTATTGCCGTAAACTTCTACCTGCCTCAAAAATATCTGGCCGAAGTGCAGAAATACTCAAGCAACAATACTCTGGAAGTCCTTGCCATTACCGAAGGCCGCGATAAACCGGAAACAGGCAAGTTGACCTTTATTGATAATCAGGTGGATACCAAAACCGGGACCATCTGGATGCAGGGCAGATTTGAAAATGACAACCACGCCCTCTGGCCCGGAAACTATGTTGAAATCCGGCTCAAGCTGTACGATGAAGATGTCATCCGCATTCCCATGGAAGCCACCTGCACCGGGCCGGAAGGAAAATTCGTCTGGATAGCCAACAGCAACAACACCGTTGACATGCGCCCCATCAAGGTAAATCGCAGAGCCGGAAAGCTTGATATCATCGACAACGGGCTGAAAGATAAGGAAGTGGTGGTTTCAGACGGACAATTGCGACTCTACCCCGGTGCGGCTATCAGCATCAAAAAACAATCAGGTAACAGCACAGCAAACGGACCAGAAACCAAGAGCGGTGATTAATCATGAATGTCACCGAAATTTTCATCAAACGTCCGGTCATGACCTCACTTGTGGTCATCGGCATGGTCTTTTTCGGAATAGTGGGCTATTTGCGGCTTCCGGTAAGTTACCTGCCTGCGGTTGAATTTCCGACCTTACAGGTCACCGCAACCCTGCCCGGAGCAAGTCCATCCACTATGGCCTCATCGGTTGCAACCCCGCTGGAAAAGGAATTTACATCCACACCGGGGCTACGCTCCATGAGTTCCGTCAACTCGCAGGGACAGACCCTGATCACCCTGCAATTCGACCTTGACCGCAACATTGACGGTGCAGCATCGGACACGCAGGCAGCAATCTCTCGGGCCAGCGGCAACCTGCCCACCGACCTTCCGCAGCAGCCCTACTATGAAAAATTCAATCCGGCTGACGACCCGGTACTCTATATGGCTATCTGGTCGGAATCAATGCCTCTTTATAAAGTTAACGAATACACGACCACCTTTCTGACCGACACCATCTCCATGGTCAACGGCGTCTCCAAGGTGGAAGTCTATGGTGAATCCAAACTGGCGGTGCGGGTCCGGGTTAATCCGGAAAAACTTGCTGCGCGGGGCATGAATATTGATGACATCCGTCAGGCCATTGCCGATCAGAACGTAAAGGAACCTGTAGGCACGCTGGATAATAAAAAGCAGTCCGTAACCGTGGAAGCTACCGGACAGCTCAAAAATGCTGATGAATTCATGCCTATGATCTTTGAGTCAGAGGACGGCAGGACCGTGCGCCTTTCCGAAGTTGGTGAGGTCGTCAACTCGGTCCAGTCCGACAAATCAGGCTCGTGGATTGACGGCAAGCGCGGCATTGTTATCGCTATCAAAAAACAGCCCGGTTCCAACACCATTCAGGTCTGCGAAACCATCAGGGAAATGTTGCCCACCATCCGCAACCAGATTCCCGCCGGTATCCAGATGAAGGTCCTCTACGACCGCTCTGTGCCCATTGAGGAAGCGGTTAATGATGTTCAGGAGACCCTGCTGCTGGCAATCTTTTTCGTTATCTGCGTTATCTTCTTTTTCCTGAAAAACTTCTCAGCAACCATCATCGCATCGGTTGCGGTACCGGTATCCATCGTTTTTACCTTTGCCATTATGTACGTGCTGGGCTACTCGCTGGATACACTTTCCTTACTGGCCTTGACCCTATCTGTAGGATTTGTTGTTGATGATGCCGTAGTTATGATCGAAAATATTGTCCGTCATCTGGAAATGGGCAAGAAACCGTATCAAGCTGCACTGGACGGTGCCAAACAAATCACCTTCACCATCATCTCCATGACCCTGTCACTGGCGGTTGTATTCATTCCGCTCATGTATATGTCCGGGATCATCGGGCGTATCCTGCATGAATTCGCCATGACCATTACCGTGGCGATTCTTGCCTCGGGCGTGGTCTCACTGACCATGACCCCCATGCTTGCCAGCCGCATTCTCAAACCGGGCAGTAAGCTTTCCGAGTCCGATCCCATATTCGATTTCCTGCTGCGCATGTATGACCGCTCCCTGCATTTTGTCATGCGCCACCGGGCATGGACCATGGGGGCAGCCGGATTAATCCTGCTGGCGACCATTCATTTTTTCATGGTCATCCCCAAGGGATTTCTCCCCACAGACGACATGAGCTATTGTCAGGGATTTGCGCAAGCCAAGCAGGGCATATCCTACAACGCCATGAAGGATCATGTAAAAAAGCTTGAACCGCTCCTCATGGCCGATGAAAACATCAAAAGCGTCATTACCGTAGCCGGGGCTCCTATTCAGAATCAGGGCTACATCTTCCCCATGCTGGTCTCTCCGGGGGATCGTGAAATGACTGCGGATCAGGTAGCCCGACAGTTGATGTACAAACTCAACCAAGAACCGGGCATCATGGTCTGGATTCAGAATCCGCCCATGATCAGGCTGACCGCCAAATCCACCAAAAACCTCTACCAGTACACGGTACAGGCCCCGGATCAGCAGGAGCTGTATTCCATTGCCCCGCAGTTTGAAATGCAGATGCGCCAAATACCGTTTTTGACCGGCCTGACTTCTGATCTGCTGGACCAGAACCCGGAACTCTGGGTCAAGATTGACCGAGACAAAGCATCCTACTACGGGGTCACCGCACATGATATTGAGAACACTCTCAACTCCGCGTATTCCGAACGCAAGGTCTCGACTATTTACGGAGACACAGACCAGTACTGGGTCATCCTGCAAGTACTGCCCTACAACCAGCGCGACCCGCGTGACCTGATGAAGCTGCACGTTGCCAACAAAAACGGCGATCTGATCAGGCTGGACGCAATTGCCAATTTTGACGAGAAGCCCGGCCCCATGCAGGTCAACCATACCGGCATGCTGCCCTCGGTAACTTATTCATTCAACATCGCTCCCGGCTATTCACTTAGTGACGCAACCTCAGCCATCAACAAACTGGCCCTCGACACCCTGCCGGATACTGTGGTTTCCAATTTTGAAGGAACAGCTGACGAATTCCAAAAATCCATGGCCAGTGTTTATTTCCTGCTGGCTATTGCTGTTTTCATCATTTTCATGATTCTGGGAATTCTTTATGAAAGCTACATCCACCCCATCACTATTATCTCCGGGCTGCCCTCAGCAGCCATCGGCGGGCTTATCACCCTGACCCTTTTCGGTAAGGACCTCGACCTGTTCGGCATTGTGGGTGTCATCATGCTTATCGGTATTGTTAAGAAAAACGCTATTATGGTGGTAGATTTCGCTCTTGAAGCCGAAAAGAAAGAGAATCTATCCCCGGCTGAAGCAGCCATGAAAGGATCGTTGGAAAGATTCCGCCCGATCATGATGACAACTATCGCAGCAATTGCCGGGGCTATGCCCATTGCGCTTGGGCTTGGTGCCGGGGCTCAGGCACGCCAGCCCATGGGGCTTGCCATTGTGGGCGGACTGATTCTCTCGCAGGTGGTTACACTCTATCTGACTCCGGTCTTCTATACCTACATGGATTCATACCAAAAATGGTCATATGAACGCGGACGTGCCAAGCGAGACCTGCTCGGTATTCCGCATAAGGAAGGGGAGTGATGCGCTGCGCGCTTTTGATATAACAATCTTGCTCCGGCGGCTTAGCCCTTTTTGAAAAAAGGGCTAAGAACCCAAAAACTTTTAATTTGGCTTCGCCGCTTTATTTGGCAATGTGTAGTAAAATAAAAACCCCGGCCCTGAATTATCAGAGCCGGGGTTTATCAGTACGTATGGTAGCGGACTTACCAGTCCATCATCTTTACTGCCTGCTTCATGTCAGGAGCAAAATTTAAGAACCGATCCATGTACAACATCTTAAGATTCTTCATGATTCTTTCCGGGACATCAGTATAAACGACCATCCCGCCATTCTTTTCAGCCATCTTGTGGGTATTGATTAATACTCCGAGCCCGACACTGTCTATCAGACTGGCATACCTAAGATTAATTATTGTCTTACCACCAGCTTCTCCGGCGGCATTATAGATTCTGTTCTTGAAAAACTTCACAGTATTATTGCTGATCCGTCCCTTGGGGGCAAAAATGGCAAACTCTCCCTTTTGCCTCTCAATAAAATCAAATTGAATATCAAAAGCCTGATCAATAACAGAGTCGATACTCTGCATAGTGTCAGAATTTTGCCCCTCCACCTTTTCCTTTAACTTCAAGGCATTGGCCCCGAGACCAACGCGCTCTATACTGTCATTTATGCTAGTCATGGGTTAATCCATGCATCATGAATGCCAATATTTTTATTAAGGAGTTATAAATTTTACCAATAAAAAAAACGGGCCTGAAAAAACAGACCCGCCTGAAAAATTCACCTGCTATAAAAATTACTACCAGTCGAACTTCAGCAAAGCTGAATCAATATTCGGGCTGAAGTTCAGATAACGATCCATGGTCAGCATTTTCATATTCTTCGCAATCATATCATTCATGTCGCTGTAAACGATCATACCGCCATACTTATCGCAGTATTTATGGGCATGAACCATTACTCCCAGTCCGGCACTGTCGATAAAATCAACGTCCTTCATACTCATGACAATCCGGCAACCGTCATCACAGCAATGACTGTATAAACGATCTCGGATCAAAGGCACTGTGGAATGGTTGAAACTTCCTTTAGGGCATAAGAGAAGACAATCCTCCCGTTCCTCTTCAATAAAATCAAACATGACCCCTTCCTGCTCTGATTTGCTGATTAATAGTCAATGCAAACAAAATAAGGATGAAATCCTATTCAGTAAAGGGGAAATTTATTCCGCCACGCACTCACGCAGCAGGCAATAATCTTCACTGCCCTTAGCCGGGAGAATAACTCCCTGTGAACTTCTGCCGTCAACTTTGAGTATTACCGGGGCCGGCAATCTTAGGTGACTTATAAATTCTCCCTTCTCAATCGTGGGCTGATTTTCAAACCATTCCCAGTTCATAAAATCACCCGGTTTTTCAAGGACCATCAGGTAATTGATCCCCAAGGTCGTAATATTGTGGAAGAAATGCGACCCCTGCGAAGGTTCAACCTTGAGCGATTCACTGGAAGTTTCAATAATTGCTGAGACATTTGAAATATCAGGCCACTCCACCGGGATTCCCAGCCAATGATCCGCCGAGCCCCAGCGTCCGGGCCCGGCCAGCAGATATCTACGATTCTGCTTGATCAATCTCCTGTTTATAGCCGAAATTTCCATAGCTATCTGGCGGGTCTTGGACACATCGAAACAATCAGGGCGAACAATAAGAAGATCTACTATATCTTCTTTCTCTGCATTGCCGAGGGCATGGCTGGAAACACAGACCGCATTTTTCAATTCCTGTTCGGAAATATCAATCCGGTTGAGGTCTGCCCGTGCACTCATGGGCCTAAGCTGTAAGAGGTTGAATTCAGGCTTACGCCCGTCATCAAAAAGATTGATACAGAATTCCATTTCCACCGGACCGCCCATACCGTGCTCTGCAAGCTTCAAAACATCGGTCAGAACTCCCGGAAGCGGAAGAAGCTTATGCTTGAGGACGGGGGCAAAAAGGACCACCTTGGGACCGGGAATGGCTGCGGTATCCCTGATCCTGCCCTCCTCAGCAAGATAAGTGGAAGCGAGCCTGCGCACCGGAACCGTATCCTCAAAATCAGCAATATCCAGCTTCTCAAGGTTGGCATCGCCATGGATGTCGTACACTTCACCATTGCCCATGCGCAGCCCGTAGAATGAAGTCTGGGCGTTTTTCAGAGAATCCTGCAAAGTTGGGCACTGGGGCAGAATCTTAGGATAACGAGGTGAAAAACGGATGCACTGCTCTCCATCCACAACTGATTTTCCGATGCCAAGGGCAATGGTCGCCACCCCGTGTTCCGGCTTCATCTTCCCGAAAGGATAATAGTTGTAGGACTGTCCTACCCCGGAAATGGCAGGAAAAAAATAGTCTCCGTACTCCTGCCCGGCCACCTCTTGAATAATGACCGCCATTTTTTCCTCATCCGTGCGCTGATTGACACGCTGGGAAAAAGATTTCGGAGCTTTGTAGTATGTAGAGGCCCAGACCAGCTTGATGCCGTTTACCAGCTGTTGCAGACGCTGTTCAATATCCGGGTGGTCATTGGGAATCATATAGGTCTGATACAATCCGGCGTAGGCCTGATACTGGGCATCTTCCAGCAGGCTGGATGAGCGGATGGAAAGCGGATATTTAACTTCCTGCAAATAAGCCCAGAGCTGGGCCTCGATCCAGCCGGGAAAAAAAGCTTCGCTGAAAATTTCGGCAACCTTTTCATCTTCAAGATCGGTCGTGGCAAGATAGGAAAGATCATTCATCTCCATGAAATCATCAAACCCGGAAGTACCGATGGTCAGGGTACGCGGGGCAGTAATAACCACATCTTTATACTTTTCGTGCAGCCATGAATTACGGGCCAGCATGGAACAGATAAAAGCCATGCCGCGAGCCTTGCCGCCCAGCGATCCGGCACCGATCTTTAAAAAGTCCGTATCCGGGTCAAAATCTTTGGGATTAAATGAAACAATAACCCCCTGCTGACGCTGCATGCGTCTTTCACGGATAAGTGAAAGCATATGTTTGCGGTGGGAGTCCGCATCAGGAAAATCCTTTTCTCTGAGCGGACGGAGCTTGTTGGCAAGAGTAATTTCAGTACGGGCATAAAACCAGCGGGAAATATCATTACTTATGCAATGCTGCATGAAAATGTCATCTGGAATAGTACGCAGACATTTTTCCAATGAATAAAGGCTGGAAGCCCGCGCCACCTCATTCCCTTCCAGATCACGAAAAATAAAATCACCGAAGCCGAGATGGTCCATTACAAACTTTCGAACTTCGGACATTAGATCCGGGGAATTCTTATCCACAAAACTGGCCGGAACAGCCTTTGCCCGTTCTTTGTTTTCCGGTTCATTACTGGTCAAAAGCAGGGGAATATCATCACGGGACCCCTTGATGGTTTTGAGCAGCTCAATGCCTGAATTTCCATCCAGAATGCCCATGCGCGGAAAGCGCACATCAGAAATTACACCAAGGATATACGGTTCGTATTTTTCAAAAAGAACCATAGCCTCTTCATAGGTACGGGCAGTCAGTATCTTAGGGCGCGCCCTCATAGTCAGCAAGCGGTGCTCGGAGTTCAGTCCCTCCTCAAGCACGGACTGTGTCTGACGCACCAACTCCTTATAAAGGATAGGCAGGAACGAAGCCAGATAACGGGGCGAATCTTCCACAACAATGATAACCCTGATCCCGACCTCGGAAGTGTCATGCTCCACATTGAGCAGGTCTTCGAGGTTTTTGACCATGGCTACCAGCAGTTCGGCATCACCGGACCAGACAAACTGACGGTCCGTACCTTCGCAAAGCACCTCATCGGGAACGGCAAGTTGTTTATGGGCCAGCATCGCCACCGGGATACCCGGAATTTTATCCTTGATACGGCGCCCCATATCGCAGCAGTCCATATTGGTCAGGTGGGGCATCAGGATAACAAGATCGAAAAAACGCACATCCAGAAGTTCAAGGGCCTCATCAATATTGGAAACCCAAGTCAGACGCGGAGGACGACTCAAATTAAGGCCACGGTATTCACTGACGATACGTTCGGAAATACGGCTGTCTTCTTCCATAACCCAAGCATCATAGGGACTGGAAATAAGAAGTATATCCCGGACCTTAACCTGCATCAAATCATGGTAAAGGCTGAATTTGCGGCTCTGCCCGCCCAAAAATCTCATTTTGTCTGTCATAAGAGAAGCCTTCGGCGACCCCGCCGGGGGCCTTAAACCCTTTTCCAAAAAGGTTTAAGAATCCCAAAACGTTTTAATAGTTATATTTTGTCATAACATTAAAAATTATCATGAAAAACTAAATAGAATGGTAATACAAGATGGTACGCAAAGATTATGCGCCACGGACGCACAAACCCGCTAAAAAGTTTTGAAGGGATGGGGTCTGGGGAAGGGAAACTTTTCCCAAAAGTTTCCCTTCCCCAGCCGTCGGAGACATTTTTAAACAACACCCTGATCAAGCATGGCCTGTGCTACTTTTACGAAACCTGCGATATTGGCTCCGTTCACGTAGTTGTAAGGTGTGCCGTAATGCTCGGCAGTATCCATGCAGGACTTGTGAATATTGTGCATGATGTGCTTGAGACGATTATCAACTTCCTCACGAGGCCAGTTGAGTCGCATGCTGTTCTGGCTCATTTCAAGCCCTGAAACGGAAACACCGCCTGCGTTGGCAGCCTTGCCCGGTCCGTAAAGCAGTCCGGCATCAAGAAAAATCTCGATACCTTCAGGCATAGTCGGCATATTCGCACCCTCGGAAATCACACGGACACCGTTAGCTACAAGGTTTGAAGCGTCCTTGCCGTTGATTTCGTTCTGGGTTGCGGAAGGGAAAGCGCAATCAGCCTTGTGATTCCAGAGCGGATTAAATTCCTGATCGAGATCAACCGGCGTGTAGACTGCTTCAGGATACTTTTCGACATATTCCTTGACCCTACCGCGACGCACATTCTTGAGCTGCATGATGTACTCAAGTTTCTCACGATCAACACCCTTTTCATCATAGACGTAGCCCGATGAATCGGAAAAAGTAACCGGGGTACAGCCGAGTTCAAGCAGCTTTTCCATGGTAAACTGGGCTACGTTACCGGAACCGGAAACAAGTGCGGTCTTACCTTCAAGAGTCTGTCCCTGAGCGTTAAGCATTTCAGCAGCAAAATAGACCGATCCGTAACCAGTGGCTTCAGGACGAATCAGACTACCGCCCCAGTTGAGGCCCTTTCCGGTCAGCACGCCGGTAAATTCATTGCGAATTTTCTTATACATACCGAACATATAGCCGATTTCACGCGCACCCACACCAATATCTCCAGCAGGAATATCAGTATTAGGACCGATGTGCCGGGAAAGTTCAAGCATGAAGCTCTGGCAGAAACGCATCACTTCCATGTCCGACTTACCCTTGGGATCGAAGTCGGAACCGCCCTTACCGCCGCCCATGGGCAGAGAAGTCAGGGCATTCTTGAAGACCTGTTCAAAGGCCAGAAATTTGAGAATACCGAGGTTTACCGAAGGGTGAAAACGCAGGCCGCCTTTGTACGGACCAATCGCGCTGTTCATTTCCACGCGGAATCCGCGGTTGACGTGTACGTCGCCGTCATCGTCAGCCCAGGGTACGCGGAACAGAATCACCCGTTCCGGTTCAACAATTCTTTCCATAATCCCGGCACTGCGGTATTCGGGATTGCGGTCAAGAACAGGCTTGATCGATTCAACAACCTCGCTCACAGCCTGATGGAATTCACGTTCATTGGGGTCCCTGTTTTTGACCAGTTCCAAAATTTCCATGCACAGCCTCCTAATCGGCCTTAAGCAGTTGATATGAAATTGACTTACAAAAAATTTTCAATTCCTTTATTCCACCACTAACCGACTAAGTCCACACATCTTTTCAAAAAATCACTAGGAATTATCATCTTTTTTTTGCTAAATTTGTACTTTTTGATCCATCAATCAGACACATCGAAACCCAATCGTAACACAAACAGGTTGACAGTAAGTAAACACTTACTGTAAACAGAAAATCATGAACACCAACAAAGCTCTATTTTTCTTTTTTAACTTTTTTAGCTTTACCAGCCCTGTGGTCTGGAGGTGTTCACTCGCGTAAGCGAAAGTTGAATGAGTTTTCTTCCAGGCCGCAGGCGAACAGCCCGCGGCCTTTTTTATTTTCTGCCTCGGGTTCTACAACCAGCCTGTCCTTATCAAAAAACTTCATCATTTCAACTGAACACGGCATTTTTACAATTTTAATCAACTCAATATCATTGGAGGCTTCAAATGATGTTAGGACTTGGATCCGTTGAGATTGCGGCAGTATTCTGGCTTTGCCTGCTCTCATCGTTCGGTTGCGTGGTCTATGGAATCCTGAACTGGAACAACCGGGGCAAACCCGACGCCACCGCATTGAACGTGGAAGTAAAAGGGAAAGGGGATAAGTAATGGTTACCAAGATCGTCATTACCTGCATCTACCTTGGCGTAATTTTCTACCTCGGCTTCAAGGGCTGGCAGTCCACAAAAAAATCCACCGACTACATGCTCGCCGGGCGACAGATGAACCCGTTCATCATGGCAATGTCTTACGGTGCGACCTTTGTATCCACTTCCGCCATCATCGGTTTCGGCGGAGCGGCGGGCCTGTTCGGATTCCCTCTGCTCTGGCTGACCCTTGCCACCATCGTGGTCGGCGTGCTTATCGCCATGGTCTTTTTCGGCAAGCGCACCCGTAGAATGGGGCTGGCCCTTGAGAGCCACACCTTCCCGGAACTGCTGGGCCGCCGTTACGATTCTAAATTCATTCAGGGTTTTGCAGGCGGGATTATTTTTCTCTTTATCCCTGTTTACGCTGCGGCGGTGCTGATCGGAATTTCACGTATGATGGAAATTTCATTCGGTATACCTTACGATACCGCGCTGATCTTAATCAGCTTCATTCTTGCGGGTTATGTAATTTCAGGCGGCATGAAAGCGGTTATGTACACTGATGCTTTTCAGGGGCTGATCATGGCAATTATGATGATCATCCTTATTGTCTCCACCTACTCCATGCTCGGAGGAGTAACTGAAGCGCATCAGGCCTTGACCGATATGGTTAACCTCATGCCTGCCAAACTCCAGAAAGGCGGCATGATCGGCTGGACCCAAGGCGCGAAGTTCGGCACCCCGCTCTGGCTCGTAATCTACACCACAATTGTTTACGGCGTGGGTATCGGCGTTCTGGCCCAGCCGCAACTGGCTGTGCGTTTCATGACTGTCCCTTCTGACCGCGAGCTGAACCGCGCGGTACTCTACGGCGGAATATTCATCCCGCTCATGACCGGGGTAGCCTTTCTCACCGGAGCACTTTCAAATGCTGTATTCTACAAAGAAGTAGGTAAAATATCTATCGCTGTCGCAGGCGGAAACATGGATAAAATAATTCCCATGTACATCGAACAGATGATGCCTTCATGGTTTTCAGCCCTGTTCCTGCTAGCAATGCTTGCAGCCGGGATGTCCACCCTTTCCTCCCAGTACCACGTGGGCGGAACCGCGCTGGGCCGTGACTTCTTTGAAAGATTCATCAATGTTCCGGCAGACAAATCCGTAAAAATCACCAAAATCGGAGTTGCTATCACCCTGCTCGCCGCAATCCTCTGGGCATGGGTTCTGCCTCCGTCCATCATTGCCCGCGCAACCGCTTTCTTCTTCGGCCTCTGCGCCGCATCTTTCCTGCCCATCTATCTGCTGGGACTTTACTGGAAAGGCATGACCAAGAAAGCCGCAAAGATCTCCATGGTAGGCGGGTTCAGCGCATCCATGTTCTGGCTGCTTTTCGTACACGTCAAAGAGGCTAAGGCTATCGGACTCTGCAAGGCCCTGACCGGAATGGATACCCTCGTATCCTCCGCCGCCAAAGGATCATGGATCTGGCTGCTGCAATGGGTTGACCCCAACGTGGTCGCGCTGCCCGTATCAATGGCACTGGCTATCGGGGTGGCGATGATTACGCCCAAGATGAACAAAGAACATTTGAAACTTTGCTGGGCGAATATGTAGAATTATTGGAACTTCTAAAGATAAAGGGTGTAATCTATGTTGATTACACCCTTTTTTTGTTTAAATGGACAGTTTGACTTGCCAACAACAAAACAGATATAGAACACCTATAAACACCCACCATAGTAAATCTAATACTTACAACCTCTTAGAAACGAACACATAACGCAAAAAGTAGCTAATCAAATGCCAAACAGTAGCGATGACAACATAAAGATCTGTGGAGATAGAAATCTTCTTGAATATGAAAGTGCAAGTATATCTCAAGCGAACATAGACATTATCGGGAATGACAACATTATTAGAATCCACCCCAGTGCTCGACTCGGATCAGTGAAGATCTCTATCCGTGGTGATCATCATCGCCTTTTTATTGGTAGTGATGTTCAAATGAATGCTGGTGTTTTACGCCTTATCCATGGAGGAGGCCTAATAGCGATAGGTGCAAGAACCACAATCATCGAAGCGGAGTTGATTTCATTTGAAGTTGGCACCAAACTCGTTATCGGAGAGGATTGTCTCATAAGTGAAGGAGTACGGGCCTGGACAGGCGATGCCCACTCGATTGTTGACGCCGAGACAGGAAAGCGCATCAACTATGGTCGGGACATAACCGTAGCCAACCATGTTTGGATTGGCCTTGAAGCCTTGCTGCTGAAGGGAGCAACTGTGGGGCGTGATTCAATACTTGGTGTCCGAACTGTTCTCAGTAAAGAAATTCCGCCGCAGTCCCTTGCTGCCGGTAACCCCGCAAAAGTAATTAAGAACAACGTAACATGGACTCCCGATGTGTTTTACGAAAAGGGGTGCAATCCCTTGGTAGACGGTGAGAATGTAAAATAGCATAGTTAAATGGAGGCAGGGCGCGTTCCGCTTGACCCAACTCAATTTAGCGGTCAAACTGGCAAACTCATTTACATATAAGGATATAAGGAGACTTGTCCGTGAGCCTGCAAGACACCCCGACCCTGAAAAATGCGCTGGCACTGAGTGCCGATAAATATGCTGATCGCCCCGCTGTCTGCTTTGTTGGCGAAGCCCCCATGACCTACCGCGAATTCAAAAAGCTGGTAGACGACATTTCTCTGTTACTTCACAGCCGCAGCATAACCAAGGGCGACAAAGTTGCCATCCTGAGCGAGAACATGCCCAACTGGAGTGCCGCCTATCTTGCCATCACCTGCATGGGTGCCATTGCCATTCCTATACTCACCGAATTTCACGAAGGTGCAGTACATCACATTCTACGCCATTCCGAATCCAAGGCCATCTTCGTTTCCGAACGGTTGACGCCCAAGGTGGATGAGTACGAATCCGACAATCTCCATACCGTCATCACTCTCAATGACTTTTCACTTTCCACTGCTGACGGACTGCGTCAAACTTTCAAGGAAGGCATAATTCAAGCGCGCAAATCTTTTGAGCAGGTCAAAGAGCAGGTCAAGGAACGAATCAGCAAGGAGCTTGAGAAATACACGGACATGGGCAAGGAATACGTTCGCCCATCAACGGAAATCGACGTTAATGACGTTGCCGCGATCCTATACACCTCCGGCACCACGGGAAGCTCCAAAGGCGTCATCCTCACGCACCGCAATATCGTGTTCAACGCCATGGCAAGTGCCAATATCATTGACGTGAACACCGAAGACCGTCTTGTTTCGGTCCTGCCGCTGGCACACACTTTCGAATGTACACTGGGTATGGTCCTGCCGCTTATCCACGGTGCATCTATCCATTACCTTCGCAAGCCGCCCACGCCTAAAACCCTGCTTCCGGCCATGGGCAAGGTCAAACCGACCCTGCTGCTCATCGTGCCGCTGATTATTGAAAAGATCTTTAAGAACCGCGTCCAGCCCAAGCTCAAAGGCTCGGGCATCATGCGCAATGTCATGAAACTCGGTGCCGCTCGTAAAAAGCTCTATGCGGTCGCCGGTAAGAAACTCATGGAAGCCTTTGGCGGACAGCTTCGCTGCATGCCCATCGGCGGTGCGTTCCTGGCCCCTGAAGTCGAGGACTTTCTCATGCATTCCGGTCTACCCTATACTGTCGGCTACGGTATGACCGAGACCAGTCCGCTCTGTTCAGGTGAACCCCCAAGATCCGCCCGCTTCCGTTCTGCCGGACGTCTTCTCCAGGGCATGGAAATTAAAATCGATAATCCAGATCCCGAAACCGGCGAAGGCGAGATTCTGGTTAAGGGCCCCAACGTCATGCAAGGGTACTATAAGGCACCTAAAGTCACGGAAGAAGTTCTCATGGAAAACGGCTTTCTGCGCACCGGCGATCTCGGTTACATTGACGAGGATGGATACATTTTCCTGCGCGGTCGTCTGAAGAATGTAATTATCGGCCCCAGTGGTGAAAACATTTATCCCGAAGAAGTCGAATCCATTATCGGCGAATGTGATCAAGTATTGGAATCAATCGTCTATCGCGCTGAGGGCAAGCTCGTTGCCCGTGTTCATCTCGACTATGTCAAATTTGACGAAGAGCGCGGCACCGGCAAAATGATTGAATCAAAAGCCCGTGATGCAGTACAGAAGCATCTCGATTCCATCAAGAAGACCGTCAACGGCAAAGTCTCCAGTTTCGCAAAGCTCTCCAAGGTAATCGAACAAGTCGAACCGTTTGAAAAAACCCCCACCAAAAAAATTAAGCGTTATCTTTATATAGATATGGAAGAAAACCAAAAACGATAATTTTTTTAGGGAGTGGAATACACCCTTGTTTACGAGCCCGGACACTAAAGACAGGCCGCAACGTTGAACGCTGCGGCCTGTTCTCAATCAAAAATTTACCCAACCTTACTTCTTAGGCGGCAAAGAACAAGACTCGCTACAGCAGGTGCCTTGCAGGAATCCGGTGTAGGTGTAGAAAATCCTTTCGATCTTGGTACGCTTTTCGGCTGGAAGCGGTTCACGTTTGTAATCTGCGGTCATTTTCAGCAGATCTTCATAGTGCGGTACTGATTTCATACCGTGGGCCAGAGTCTTGCCGGAAATGGCATCCAGCAGAAAGGCATCCATGGAATCGGAAATAACCACGTAAGGAACCGGACCGCCCTGAAAAAGTTTACCCGCGCAGACGGCCTCGCGCTCATAACTACCCACATCCCCGGCGCAGAACATGACCAGCATGATCGGCAGGCCGTCTTTATCATGGATAACAAGGTCGATGGTGCGGCACATTTCCTCGCCATCTATATCAAAACAGAGGTCGATCTTGGCTTTCAGGGAATCTTTGGGGTAGCCGAGCTCTTCCACCAGCAACTTTGCCAGTGCCTGACGGAATTCCTCGTAAGTGGTCTCTTCTATTTCTTCACCACTCAAATAATCGCGCAATGTTCCACCCATACTTGTTTCATGCATATAATTGCTCCGGCGGCCCTGCGGGGCTTATTTTGATGCGCTACGCGCTTTTGATTAAATTGACCTCGCCTCCGGCGGCTTAAACCCTTTTCCAAAAGGGTTTAAGAATCCCAAAACGTTTTAATCAGGGAAGTCGTCATTGGCTTCTTAATTTATTCCATAATTATATAAGCATGCTGGGTTGTTGTGCAAGGGAATAAAAACAAAAGAAGGGTTGACGACCTGCCAATCAAGTCGCCCGCCCTTCTTTATCCTTGAAGCACAACTCCCTGTGAGTCATGCAATCGTCTTTATATTAAAATCTTTGGAAAGCTTTCGCAAGCTTTGCCAATGACAGAATTACTACCAATTAATCAGGTCCACATAATTTCGGTCAAGATCCTAATCACAATTGAAAATTAATTTCATTTTCTTCTTGACGCATATTCCATACTCAGATAGTCAGAAATCTTGTTGACAATGATTTTCAATGTCTAATTCAAGAATAGATCAACAGTCATTAATATACGGAGACACAAATGACTAAAAACATAAATCTTTCCAAGATACTTGAAGGCCGTACTTACGCAGTTCTCGGTTTTGAAACCGAAACTTCCGAATACTCCCAGAAGCTTCGTAAAATGGGCTTTGTTGAAGGCACCAAAATTGCCCTCGCACCTATCAAAATTTCCGACCCCATGATTTTTGAAATCCGGGGTAGCCGCATAGCCCTGCGCAAACAAGAAGCTGATCAGATCAAAGTAGAGGAATTATAGTCATGCATAAAATAGAAAGAATTGCCATTGCGGGCGTGCCCAACAGCGGTAAGACTACCCTCTTCAACGCATTGACCGGTGCCCGCCAGAAAGTCGGTAACTGGCCCGGCGTTACTGTAGAAAAAATTGAAGGCACTTTTTCACTTTCCGGTGCCAAGGTTGAGCTTGTAGACCTGCCCGGAACCTACAACCTTAGCCCTGATACCGAAGACCAGAAGGTAGCTGAGCGCGTTATCCGCAGCGGCGAATACGACATGATCGTCAACGTTGTTGATGCCACCAACCTTTCCCGCAACCTGTTCCTGACCATGGATCTCAAGGAACGCACCGACCAGATCGTTATCCTGCTGAACATGCTTGATGTTGCCGAAAGCGAAGGAATCGATGTTGATGTGGATAAACTGAGCAAAGAGTTGGGAGTTCCGGTTATTCCGGTGATCGCAGTAGACAAGAACTCCGTCGCCAAAGCAGTGGAAGCCCTTGCCTTGGAGTCACAGAATCTCCCGGAGCACGACTCGCATCCAACCCGTCAGGAAGTGATGGACACGGTTGAAAAATACAACCACATCGACACCATCTACTCCAAAGTTCTCAAAGAGAAAAAAGACCGCAGCCAGAACTTCACCAACCGGGTGGACAACATCGTCATGAACAAGTTCGCGGCTATCCCCGTGTTTCTTCTTTCCATGTTCCTGACCTTCTGGTTCGCCATCGGCCTCGGTTCTGTTTTCATCGACTTTTTCGACATCATGGCCGGACTGATTTTTATCGACATTCCCGCAGACCTGCTTAGCACGATGGGTGCGCCTGAATGGGTCAGCGTAACACTTGGCGGCATCGGTGCCGGTATCCAGACTGTTGCCACCTTTATTCCGGTTGTATTCTTCATGTTCCTCGCGCTGGCGATCCTTGAAGACTTCGGCTACATGGCCCGCGTTGCAGTTGTTGCCGACCGTTTCATGCGCAAAATAGGCTTGCCCGGATCAGCCTTCATCCCCATGGTTGTAGGCTTCGGTTGTACCGTTCCTGCTGTTATGGCTGCCAGAACCCTTACTTCAAAGCGTGACCGTTTCATGACCATTTTCATGGCCCCGTTCATGTCCTGCGGCGCACGTCTGCCTGTTTACGCCCTCTTTTGCGTAGCCCTGTTCGGCGCATATTCCGGGCTGGCTGTATTCCTTATTTACCTTTCCGGGCTGGCCATGGCTATTTTTACCGGCTTCCTGCTTAAAAACACCCTTTTCAAAGGAACAGCATCCCACTTCGTAATGGATCTTCCCCTTTACCACATTCCCAGAATCAGCGCGGTTTTCAAAAGCGCGTGGCTGCGTATGAAAGGTTTTGTCAAACGTGCTGGTGTAATCGTTGTCACCGCTGTTTTCATACTCTCCATGCTCAACTCTGTAGGTATCGATAACGGGCAGCTGACCTTCGGTAACGAGGATTCCCAGAACTCTGTACTCTCCATAGCCGGGAAATCCATTTCCCCTATCTTCAAGCCCATGGGTATTGAAGAAGAAAACTGGCCTGCATCCGTAGCACTATTCACCGGACTCTTCGCTAAGGAAGCAATCGTCGGAACTGTAAACTCACTCTACGCTTCCATGGATGAAGCTGCATCTGCTCCTGATACCGAAGCCGCAGCCGAAGAGGAAGGCGGGCTAGATATCGGCGGAGCAGTTAATGAAGCATTCGGCACTGTAATGGATGGCCTTGTAGGTGTAGTAACCTCTGTGGATCTGCTCGGAATCGGACTGATCAGCGAAGACAGCGCAACCGTATCCGAAGAAATCGGTGCAGATGCTTCAGTATACAAGCACCTTGCAGCTAACTTCACCGTGTACTCCGCCTTTGCCTACCTGCTCTTTGTACTCATGTACTTCCCCTGCCTTGCGGTTATCGGAGCCACCAGACAGGAAATGGGCGGCTTCTACTCCGCAGTAATGGCAATGTACTGCACCGCACTGGGCTGGTCAGTATCCACCTTGTTCTATCAGATCGCTGAAGGCAGAAATCCTCTCTACATGGGAATCGCAGTTGCTATTCTTGGAGGAATTTACGGCACGCTTAAATATCTGGGCAGTAAAGAAGTAGAGGAAGAACCTCAGCTTAGGCCTTTGAATTTGTAATTTAGCACCATCCCCACCCTGAAAGAAAGCGGAGATCTGTAACCCAGACCTCCGCTTTTTTATGGCAAGAACTATAATCAATATGAACCGCCGAACAACCAATTTCCTTCCCTCGACGAAATCTGCTAAAGGGTATCCCGTTATGATAAAAAAGATACCGACACGAAAGTTTTCCAAGAAGCAATTAGCCATAATCAGCACTCTACTGGTGTTAATCTTAATATTGAGCAGATACAATAATGTACGCATCAGTAACGACCTTACACCAGATATGTTCATTGGCCCTGCACCGGGTAAAACTATTGCTTTCGACAATCCCGGAGGAATTATTTCTAAACGAACCTGTCTCGGAGTTTCTGCAGACGGAGTGTACACCATGGAAGAAAGACTTATTTTTCCTCCCCCACCATTCCCGATAGATCCTCAGGCAAAAGAAGTGCCTACTAAATACCCGGAAGGTTACACTCCCCTTCCTATTAAAAACAATGAACTGGTCACCCGATATACGCAACAAGCTGTGGGCACAAAGATAATCTACAAGGAAATTTCCCCAAATACAGAAGAAGGAATCACCTTAGACCTTGCAATGAACGGACCGGATTACAAAAAAGAACACAAACCGGGTAAAAAGAAATATACAAGCAGGATAATAGAAGAAAGCGAAGAGGTGGTACTTGGCAAAAAACGGCGGATTCTACTTATCGAAGTTATGGAAGGCTACTATTCACCGACAACAAAAGTATTCACCTTCGCATCAGGACTGGGCATGATTCGGGGCGAGTATAGATTTATGGGATTTACTATTGATACGCTGGTTGAGTTACGAGAAGATTAATTATCGCGCATATTGACCCAATTACCCCAACATAAATTTCACAGTAAAACGCCCCCCTGCCAGATGACAGAGGGGCGTTTCAATTTCTTAATTTTTAATCAACAAACCTTACGGCACAACACTCCCAACCTTCAACGCGAAATCAAACACGCCCGCGGGCATCATGCCTAGTCCCAGCACCAGCAGGGAAAGCAGAGCCGCCCCGGCGAAGCTGAATACGGAAGTGTCCGGCAGAGGCAGATCCTCGGCAGCATCCTTGGTATAGGCATGGCGAACCAATCCCAGATAGTAGTAAATAGAAATGGCAGTGTTAATCCCGGCGATAATGATCAGCCAGTTGTAGCCATGATTCCAGCCTGAGGAAAACAGGAACAGCTTGCCCATGAATCCTGCCATGGGTGGCAGGCCGACTAATGCGAAAGCTCCAACAGCCAAGGCAAAAGCAAGGGCCGGTGCACGCTTGTGTAACCCATTCAGGTCATCCAGTTGCAAGTTACGTCCATCCACGGATACGCGGCTGACCACCCAGAAACAGGTCAGGTTCATTGCCACGTAAGCCAGTGCGTAAAATGACGCGGCAGCAAGTCCTTCGGCAGTGCCGGAAACAAGTCCGATCATAATGTAACCCGCATGGGCAACTGAGGAATACCCGAGGATACGTTTCACATCCTTTTGAGCCAATGCGGCAAGGTTACCGAAGGTCATGGACAAGGCACCCAGTACGGCGATCACGGTTGTGATATCGTAACCGGGCTTGAACATGGCTGCGAGGCGTATCAGGATTACCACCGCACCGAGCTTGGGCAGGGTTGCCACAAAAGCGGCAGTTTCGTTGCTTGCACCCTCGTAAACGTCCGGGCACCAGAAGTGAAACGGAAACAGAGCCAGCTTATAAAACATACCCAGCAAGAACAATCCCATGCCAGTTACAGCCATGGGTGCGGCCTCGAAAGACCATGTCTTCTGGACCAGTTCCGCAAGGTAGGTAGTGTGCATTCCGGCAAGGATGTAGGAAAATCCGTACAAGGCAAGTGCCGTGGATACCGCGCCGAACATGATATACTTAATTGCCGCTTCAGCCGCGCCTTTGTCCTTGGCCCTAAGTGCGATGATCGCATAAAGGGCATAAGATGAAAGCTCCAGCGCAAGATACATGGTGATCAGCTCCACGGATGAAGCCAGCATCATGAGTCCCCATGCGCTGATGGCGAGAAAAAGGAAATAGTCGGACCTTTTTTCGGTCACCAAAGTGGGCTGTCGGGTGGCATTAAATATCGTCACACTAAAGCCGATGGCTATGGCTACCTTAAAAAACTGCGAAAGCGGATCAATCTGATAGGCCCCATGAAAGAACAACCCTTCCTGCCCGACAGAGAGCAGAGAGACCGCAATCGGCAAAAGAGACGCAATGGGCAGCCAGACACCGACCTTATGGCG
The DNA here is from genome assembly GCF_010470665.1 of Desulfovibrio sp. JC022. Taxonomy (NCBI): domain Bacteria; kingdom Pseudomonadati; phylum Thermodesulfobacteriota; class Desulfovibrionia; order Desulfovibrionales; family Desulfovibrionaceae; genus Desulfovibrio; species Desulfovibrio sp. JC022. Next base: position 338,532 of record NZ_VOPZ01000007.1, read on the forward strand.
CATCCGCTCACTGCCTACCGCCTGCACAAACAACAGGGCAATAATCAGGAACATGGAAAGTTCCGGCATGAAAGGATATGGATTCACATTCATTTCAATATCTCCTGTTGCTTACTTCAAGATTCCCTTAAGGGAATTAAGTGCCATTTCCATGGGCCGTTCCTTTTCAATGGAAACAACCTTCGCCCCTTCCTTCACGTCCTTCTCCAGCTTGATGAGCGAGGCATCCATTACCTTAAAACAAAGCCCCGGTGCCAGACCGATATAAAGGACAAAAACAGCCGGAACGACCAGATAGGTCCATTCACGCAAGTTGAGGTCAGGCCATTGCTTCCATGAAGTCGGGCGGCCCCATGCGAGCTTGAGGGAAACCCGCAGCATGTAGGCTGCGGCAACCATGGCTCCGGGCACCATCAGTGCACCGATCCACGGATTTTGCTCAAACGCGCCCACAAAGACGAGAATCTCACCCACAAAGCTGTTGGTTCCGGGAAAGCCGAAAGAGGACAACGCGAACAGCCCCCAGAAGAACATGTAGGCTGGCATGTATTTACCAAGACCTAAGTTATCTCCCAATTCACGGCTGTGACTGCGCTCGTAGACAGCACCGATCATCATAAACAGACCGCCGGTAGTTATCCCGTGGTTGAGCATCTGGAAGAGCGCGCCTTCCAGCCCGCGCTGATTGAAAAGAAATATGCCGAGAGTGACAAATCCCATATGGCCCACAGATGAGTAGGCAATAACTTTTTTTATGTCGTTCTGCCCGAGAGCCACAATCCCGCCGTACAGAATTCCGGCAATGGAAATGGCAATCATGAACGGGGCAAAGTATTCACTGGCTGCCGGAGTTAAGGGCAGATTGAAGCGTAAAAACCCGTAGGTTCCCATTTTCAAAAGCACAGAAGCCAGAATAACCGACCCGGCAGTGGGAGCCTGTACGTGCGCGGCTGGAAGCCATGTGTGGAACGGGAACATTGGAACTTTAATCGCAAAAGCCAGTGCAAGGGCCAAAAATGCCCAGAACTGAAAACTGAAAGCAAAGTTCTGCTCCATGAGTTCGGGAATAGCGAAGGTTCCTCCGGCAACTCTGAAGGCAACAATTGCCACCAGCAGCAGTGCCGATCCTGCCAAGGTGTAGAGGAAGAACTTGAGCGATGCATAACGCTTCTCAGGTCCGCCCCAAACCGCGATAAGCAGATACATGGGCACCAGCATTGCTTCCCAGAATACGTAGAAAAGGACCAGATCAAGGGCGGTAAAAACTCCCACGCAGGCTGCGGTCATGAACAGCAGACAGAAATGGAATTCCTTAATCCTTGTAGTGATGTAGGTCCACGAACAAAGTACACAGAGCGGCAGCACAGCGATGGTTAAAATAATCATCAAAAAGCTGATGCCGTCGGTACCAAGGTAATATTCAACACCCCACTGCCCTACCCAATCCATCCTTTCCACAAACTGGAAAGCGGCGGATTCCAGTTTGAATCCGGCAAAGAGAGGGTACGAGAGCGCGAGTTCTATGACTGACACGACCAGAGTATAAATCCGCACTGTGTTCTCGCCACGGAGGAAAAAAAGTCCGATGGCCGCCAGCAGCGGAAAAAAGATCAGGACGGTCAGAACAGGATAAGCTACTTCTTGCATTGCATTCTCTCCAGTTTATCCAAAGTACCAGACAAGTCCGTAAACGCAGAGTGCGATAAACACAGCCAGCCCGAGGTAATCCTGCAAGCGTCCGGTCTGTATCTTCGCCCCTGTCCTGCCGATATCGCGTACGGTGTACGCGGTTCCGTCCACAACAGTATCAATACCCTTGCGGTCAAACCAAGATGAGCCGGCGGCGGAATCCATCAGCCACTTCAAACCGATCACCCGATAAACGGTGGCCCATATTGAATCCGCCCAAGCGATGGGACGGCAGACAAAGAGCAGCCCCATATTACCGATGAAGCGGTAAAGCTTGTCAAAATCAAAGTTGCGTCCGTGATGCGGTACAATAACCTTGCGCATGATCCAGAACCCGGCTCCGGTAAAACCAAGCAGCATAGCCGCCTGCAACAGATGCCAAGGAGTATAAGGATCATATTCCACGGGGAACGGCAGCAGCTTATAGAGCATCTGGGGATAAACACCCTGCGCAAAGCAGAGGAAGGCCGCGATGCCCATGGCCACATACATATTCTTTGGAATGGGATTTAACTTAATATCCGTCTTTGCGGGCTTACCCCAGAAAGCGAAGTACGGTAGCTTGATCCCCACCGAAAGGAACGTACCCACTGCGGCAATCTCAAGCCCTACGGCAAGCAGGGTATGGTGTGATTCAGCAGCCCCGGTGATGGTCATTGTTTTACTTACAAATCCGTTGAAAAGCGGCATACCGGAAATGGAAACCGCCCCGACCATATAAAGCAGCATGACCACAGGCATCTTCCCGACCAGCCCGCCGAGGCGGTCAAGGTCAGCAGTGCCGACAGCGTAGAGAATTGTTCCCACACTCATGAAGAGCAATCCTTTATAAAGGATGTGGGCATAAGCGTGAGCCACTGCGCCGTTAAGGCACATGGCTGTACCGATACCGATACCCGCGACCATGTAACCGACCTGAGAAACAATGTGGTAGGAAAGAATCCTGCGCGCGTTGTTCTCCATGGACGCGTAAAGCACTCCGTAGACCGCCATGAATGTTCCGGCTACAGCCAGAGCATAGACCCCGGAGAATCCACGGGCCAGAACGTAAACTGCGGTCTTGGTGGTAAATGCGCACATGAATACCGCGCCGGGAATAGTCGCTTCAGGATAGGCATCAGGCAGCCATGCGTGCAGAGGCACCACAGCGGCGTTGACGCAGAACCCGATCAGGATCAGCCAATCGTAATATTCCATGCCCTGCGGATCGACAGGCAGAAAGGCAAATGTGCCGATCTCGGAATAGCGAAGCAGCAGTCCGCCCAGCAGGAACAGCCCGCCGAGCATATGGAACAGGAAGTACCTGAACCCTGCCGCACTGGAAGTCTTGGTACGGTGCAGCCAGACCAAGAAAGTGGAAGCCACAGCCATGAGTTCCCAGAAGATGAACAGGGACAGATAATCGCCTGCAAAGACACAACCGAATGATCCGGCAACGTACAGGGCTGCCGCAGCATGATGCGCTTTGTCATCCATATGCAGGGCGTAAATCATGCCGATGAGTGACTGGATGGCAAAGACGTTGGCAAAAACCAACGACAGTTTATCCACCCTGCCCAGAACCAGCACATTGCCGAGATAGGGAATGACCCCGAAGTTACCCAGCGTGGCAGTAAAAACCACTGCAATGGCGATCACCGGCGGTATAAGCAGCAGCCATTTCCAGTTCCTGCCCCGGAAGAACGGCAAAGCCATTGCCAGAGCGATAAAAGCCAGTGCCGGATGGAGAAAACCGTTAATGGTCATTGTTTCCTCCTTCTGTATAATCCTCGCCTTCTTCAGGTCCTACCAGAAAAGGCTGAATGAGCACCTTCATCAGGAAAACCATGCCCACTGAAGCAACAAGGGCAAAGATTTCCCAGAATCCGGGATAACCATCATAATAATATTCCACATGGTGCGGATGAATGAAGAAATTCAGAACCACCAGCAGCACAAGAAAGCCTGCGAAGAGGATCTTCCAGAACTTCATATTCTGCGTGCGTTGAGTTTCGAACCAGTTTCCAAGTTTATCTATCATGGTGGTTCTCCTTAGAATTTACCGAACACGTTAATGAAGTTCAGGAAGGTCTGGGGATAAAGTCCCAGCCAGACCGAGATCAATGCCGTGGTGAACAGCGGAATAACCATACACAGCGGGGCTTCATTATATTGCTCAATATTTGCGCCTTCTGCCGGGGCCTTGAAGAAAGCCCGGTAAACGATGGGACCGAAGTACCCGGCGTTGAGCAAAGTACTTGCCAGTAAGGCTACCAAAAGTCCCCATTGCCCTATACTTACCGCTCCTTTGACCAGATACCACTTGGTGGCGAATCCGCAGACCGGAGGCACCCCGATCATGGATAGCGAGGCGATGGCAAAGGCCCCGAAAGTCCAAGGCATGCGCCGTCCCAGCCCGTCCATGAGGCTGATCTTCTTAAGGTGGGTTGCCACGTAAATGGCACCGGCACCGAAGAACAAAGTAATCTTGGAAAAAGCGTGGTGGGCAATATGCATCAACCCGCCCTGCACAGCATCAGGAGTCAACATGGCTACACCGATAATGATATAAGAAAGCTGACTGACCGTGGAGTAGGCAAGCCGAGCCTTAATATCATCCTTGGTCAGGGCGATAAGTGAGGCGGTAACAATGGTAAATGCCGCAAGGTAGGCTGTCGGCAATCCCAGCCCCAGTTTATCCATTAGATCCACCCCGAATCCGGAGAGGATCACGCGGGAAACCGAGAACACCCCGGCCTTCACAACTGCCACCGCATGCAGCAGTGCGGAGACCGGCGTCGGAGCGACCATTGCTGAAGGAAGCCAGTTGTGAAACGGCATGAGTGCGGCTTTTGCCAGACCTGCGATGTAAAGCACGTAGGTTATGGTTACTAATGTGGGGTCTGCGTCCGCCGGGAAGATCCCTTGCGCCACATCACCCAGATGGAAATCCAGGGTTCCGCAGAGCACATAGGTCATAACCATGGCCGGAAGCAGGAACAACTTGGAAGTACCCATGAGGTAAACCATATATTTCCGTGCCCCGTTAAAGGAAACATCATCCTGATGGTGAGCAACCAGCGGATAGGTGAATACGGAAATGATTTCGTAGAAAAGATAGAGAGTAAAAATATTTGCCGAGAAAGCTACGCCAATCGCGCCGAAAATGGCCACCGCAAAACAGAAATAATATCTGGTCTGGGCATGTTCATTAAGGGTACGCATGTAGCCTATATTATAGCTTGTAGCGAAAACCCAGAGTAACGAAGCAATCAGGGCGAAAACAAAAGCCAACCCGTCAGCAGCGAAAGAGACATTCACACCCGGAAACAGGGTGAACAAAGTATACTCAACAATCTTTCCGTCCAGAACATCAGGGACCATTGATACCACGGAAATAAAGGTCAGTATCCCGGCCCAAATGGAAACAGCTTCACGACGATTGATATTCTCCCGGAAGAACCAGATAAGAAACGGTGCCACCAGGGTGATTGCCAGCGGAACGAGAATACGAGCACTGGTGATGAATTCTGTGCTAACTGTCATACGGTTACCCTTTCAGCCTTGTTATTGCGTCGGTTTCAACGGACTTGAACCGTTTTGCCACCACAATGATTATTGCCAGCACAAGGGTCGCTTCAGCAGCGGCCAGCCCCATGACAAAGAGTGCGGCGATCTGCCCTACTGCGCTTCCGGCCTCGGTAAGCTGGGAGGCAGCAACAATGGACAGCCCTGCGCCATTGAGCATCAGCTCCACAGAAATGAGCATACCCACCAGCGATTTACGCCAGACAATACCGTACAGCCCGATAGCCAGCAGCAGAAGTGCCACCAGTTGATACATTAAAAGAGGACTCATTATGCTTTCCTCCCTTTCTTGCCTTTCTGTTCGAAGGCCAGCAAAACAGCCCCGGCCATGGCTGCCAGCAGAACCACTGAAATCAACTCAAATGCCACAGGATAATCTTCCAGCAACCCCTTACCGATCTGGACCAACGGAACCTCAACCGGGATATTGATGGATGCAGGCTGGAATTTAACCAGAATGAATCCGATCAAAAAGACCGGGGTGATAAAGGTCAGGGCCGCCAATGCGGACTTGCCCGGCCTGCGGCTTCCGGATTCCACTCCATGATCATCAGCCTGAGTAAGCATGATGGCAAAGAAGATGAGTACGCAGACCGCACCCACGTAGATGAGAATCTGCATGAAGGCCATGAACGGTGCTGCCATGAGCATGTACATTCCGGCCACGCCCAGCAGGGATGAGATCAACCCCACCATGGCCCGAACCAGACTATGTGCGCCCACAGCTATACACCCGCCGCCGAGTATCAGCAGCGTGTAGACAGCGAAAGCAATTTTAGCGAGCGTTTCCATCATGATTCTGTCCCTGCCTGTTTTTCAGTAGTTTCAGCTTCAATATTTTTAGGAGACTCTGCCGCTTTTTGCGCCTCCTTCTCTGCAATAGACGCCTCGGCCTGTGCGCCGAGCCTTGCCAGCAGGTCCATTTTGAGTTCCTTGCGATCAGTCACGGTCAGGTACACATTTGATGAATATCTGAGAGCTTTTGCGGGACAATTTTCCACGCATGATCCACAAAGTGAACAAAGCGAGAAATCATAAAAAAACTTAACCGGTTCTTTGGGAGCCTTGGGCTTCTTGACCTTTTCGCCGCGCTCTTCCGCCTCCTTCATGGCCTGAAGTTCAGCTTCAGTGGGCTTGGGAGCTTTCGCCTTAACTACAGTAATGCATTTGCTTGGACAGGCGGTAACGCACATCATACAAGCGATACATTTAGGCTTAGCCGGGGCCTTGGGCTTACCGATCAATTCCAACGGACCGCGAAATCCTTCAAGCTGCCCGGAGGTTACTGTCTCGCGCGGGTAATGGAGGGTCACATTTTTATCGACAAAGTTTTTGCCCGTGACTTTCAAGCCTACTATCAAGGACCAGAGCGAAGTCACATCGTCCCAGAATTTTTTAATTACACTCACTGTTACGCCCTCCTACAACTTCATCACAAAAGCAGTGATAAACAGGTTCAACAAAGCTAAGGGCATGAGCCATTTCCAGTTGATATTCAAAAGCTGGTCAAAGCGCACGCGGGGATAAGTCCAACGCAGCCAGATCATAACCAGCAGTAGAGTATAGACCTTGGCAAGGAACCACCATGCGCCGTCAAAGAACGGTCCCTGCCAGCCGCCAAGAAACAGGGCCGCAGCCACGGAGCAGACCACGATCATGTTGGCGTATTCAGCAAGGAAAAACATACCGAAACCCATGCCTGAATATTCAGTATGGAACCCGGCGGTCAGTTCACTTTCCGCTTCCGGCAGGTCAAAAGGAGCGCGGTTGGTTTCGCCCAGCGCACTGATGAAATAAATGATGAAAGCCAGCGGTTGTAAAAACACATTCCACTGCCACGGCCAGCCGCCCTGCCCTTCTACAACAGTAGTCAGATTCAGGCTTCCGGTCATGAAAGCGATTGCCAGCACTGAAAGCAGCAAGGGAATTTCATAAGCCACAGACTGGGCCACCGCCCTTGCCGCACCAAGAATTCCCCATTTGTTATTTGAACCCCAGCCCGCAAGGCAGATTGCCAGCACATTCAAGCCAGCAAAGGCCAGAATGAGCAGCAACCCGAGGTCCATTTCCATCCCGGTTGCAACGGGACCGAACGGAATAGGCAAAAACAACAAAAGTACGGGCATGAAAGACAGAATCGGAGCCATCCAGAAAAGCAATTTATCTGAACCGCTGGGGGTAAAAAGCTGCTTCCCGATCAATTTTACTGCATCAGCCAACGGTTGCAGCAACCCTTGCGGCCCTACTTCATAAGGTCCGGGCCTGCGCTGCACGAATCCGGCAACCTTACGTTCAAGGTAGACCAGCACCAGCCCGTTCAATCCCACAAAAGCAGCGATTGCCACCAGCGCGATGAGCAGTTTTACGAGTTCTACAGGAATTTGAGCCATATGTTGCTCCTATGCCTTCGGCGACCCTAACGGTCTCACTCATCCGTAAGACTCGAAGCAAAGCTTCTCGCCTAACGGCTGCGAGGCCTGCCGGGTGCCTTAAACCCTTTTGGTAAAAGGGTTTAAGAATCCCAAAAACTTTTATTAGGGCTTCGCCGTTGTTAACAATAATCTATCTGTCAATCTCAGGTATAACCATGTCTAAACTACCTAAAATGGCAACCGCATCAGCCAGCATAGTTCCTTGCGCACATTCTGCGAAAAGAGACAGGTTGGAAAACCCCGGTGCGCGTAGCTTGATCCGGTACGGAACCTTACTGCCGTCACTAACGATGTGGATTCCGACCTTGCCGCGAGCACCCTCAGTTGAGAAGTAAACTTCACCTGCCGGGGCCTTCCAAGTGGGCTTGGGAGCCTTTTTGATAATATGCTCACCTTCAGGAAGCTGTTCCAAGGCCTGCTCAACAATATTCAGGCTTTGCTCGATCTCTTCCATGCGCACCATATAACGAGCCATGGCATCAGCTTCGTAATAAACCGGAACCTTCCAATCAAAACGATCGTAAATGGAGTAAGGCTCTGCTCTGCGGGTATCATGCTCAACACCTGCGCCACGGATAAGAGGTCCGGTGGCACCGTAGCGATTACACATATCCGCATCCATGTAGCCGATTTCCTCGATACGTTTACGCAGAATTATGTTGTCGGTAACCAGATCCTTGTACATGGGCAGACGATCACGCAGACGTTTAATAAATTCGGTACACTTACCAGCAAAATCATCATCAAGATCGTGTACCACCCCGCCGAAACGGAAATTACTGTAAGTCAGTCTGGCTCCGGTCACCTTCTGCATCATGTCCATCATGATTTCACGGTCATCAAATGCGTACATGATCGGGGTGAATGCGCCGAGGTCCAGCAAATAGGCACCCCACCAGAGCAGGTGTGAGGAAATACGGTTAAGCTCGGTGGTAATAACCCGGATAAACTCGGCCCGTTCTGGGACTTCGATCCCGGCCAGTTTTTCCACTGCGCCCACATAAGCATGATTCCATGCCAATGGGTGCAGGTAATCCACACGGCCCATATTCGGGATAAACTGGACCCAGCTTTTCACCTCAGCCATTTTCTCGTGCATGCGATGCAGGTAACCCAGCACAGGCTCGGCGCGGACAATGTATTCGCCGTCCAGTTCAAGGATGACCCGCAGAACGCCGTGGGTGGAAGGATGCTGCGGTCCCATGTTCAGGATCATGGTGTGATCGTCTGCGCCCTTCTCAAAATGATTGGTGTAGTAGTCACCTTCAGGAAATGTATTCATGATGCAGACTCCTCTTCCGATTCTGGAGCTTCCTCATCAAAGAGAGTGAATCCTTCCCCTTTGAAAACTATTTCGCCGGGATTGAGAATCTCGCGAAGCGGCTTACGGCCTTTATCATCTTTAAGCAAAACCCCTGCGGGAGTTTCCGGGTCAAGCAGCAGCGGCAAAAGATTAGGGTGTCCCGCAAAATTTACGCCGTGAAAATCATGACACTCACGCTCGTGCCAATCCGCTCCTTGGAATATGGAAGAGATTGACGGTAATTCAGCTTCATCCCGGCAGACCAGTACCCGATGGGCAATACGTCCCGGTTTGGTGAAATGCTCGTAATGATACGTAATCAAAAAACCTTCAGCCACATCAAGGGCATCAATGTTTTCAAGATGGTAGGCCTGCTTAAGCATGGCCTCAGCTGCCTGCATGATGTCATCGGACATGAGGAAAACATTCATGGTTATGCCGGAATTTTCGACACATCCCTTGCCGACCATAAGCGGAGTCACCGGGAGACTTAATTTACTGTCCAGTGTTTGAGCATCCATCATAAGGCGCGCTCCTTCGCTAACTCTTCAGGGACGGGCCACCAGCGTTTTCCGGTCACCTTTTCCTGAATCTGAAAAAGCCCCTCAAGCAAAGCTTCGGGCCTCGGCGGGCAACCGGGAACGTAGACATCAACAGGAATGAGATTGTCCACACCTTCCACTATTCCGTACTGCCCCTTGAACTTAAATGGACCGCCGGAAATAGCGCAGTTACCAAGAGCTAGCACCCATTTTGGAGCCGGCATCTGTTCATAAAGACGAACAACCGCCGGAGCCATCTTTTTGGTCACCGTCCCGGCTACGATCATCAGGTCCGCCTGCCGGGCAGAAGGACGAAAAACCTCGGCCCCGAAACGGGCCATATCATACCGGGCCATACCCACGGCCATCATCTCAATGGCGCAGCAGGCCAGCCCGAAGGTCATGGGCCAGAGCGACATGGAGCGGCAGATATTCATGGCGTCTTCAGCAAGTTCGAGGCGGACAAGACCGTCCTCGACCACATGCCCGCCGGGGGTCAGGAGATTTTTCTCGGCCATGTGAATACTCCTTTTTTCCAGAAATAAATGATCGCGATTGCGAGAACAGACAGGAAGCCGGCAACTTCAAGGAAATAAAACATTCCTTCGGTATGGGGGTACCAGACGGAAACCGGGAAAAGATAGAGAACGTCTACGTCAAAGGCCAGAAACAGCAATGCATAGACATAGTAGCTGATGCCGAATTGATTCCATGCCCTTCCGTGCGGTTTCATACCGCACTCATAGGGCATGCCCATGTCACCGCCTTTAGCGCGTGGATGAACAAGGGCGGACAGAATTAGAGGCCCGCCCGCAAAGAGAAGCCCACCTATCAAAAACATGAAGATGGCGAACTGAAGCCAGGTAAAAACCATTCTCGCACCTCTCTTACTTTTTTAAAATTAGTGACACAAGAAGCCTATTAGTATTTTTTTTGTAAAACTGCAAAGAGCTTAAAAGAAAAAGTCTAAAAAAAATCTTAAAATAATTTTTATTGAATTTATCGCACCCGACCATTCCTGTGTCAAGGATGCTTGCTATTTTTACAGGGTTTAGCAACTGTTAAACCTTCGATAGTTCAATTAATCACAAAATAATTTATTTTAAATTCAAAGATTTAAAACAAAGAGAATAATGCAAAACAAATTTTCCGCTTACTAATAACACAATCTACAATAGACTCAATAGTGTTTTAACAAAATATTTCGACACACCAAGCTTATTGCTACTTAAAAGCGCAAAGTATAAGGGATGAAAGAAAAGAATATATTTCACAAACCATAAATAACAACTAATATAGTATCAAAACGACACAGAATTAATTATCCATACCCCGTTTAAGTTAACCAGCTGATAAAAAAGAAGGTGTTCCCGCTAAGAGCTAACGGAAACACCTTTCTCCCGGAATCCTTCCGGGCATAAAAAGATACAGTAAAAATTCAGCGTATTATTCCTCTCCGCTATAAAAACAGTACTTGCAATCCTTCTGTTCCTTAACTCGGTACATGGCCTGATCAGCCTTTTTGACCAACTCCTCGGATTTAGAACCATTTTCAGGATAGATACTGATGCCTATAGATGCCCCTACACAACAACTGATTCCGTCAAATTCAAACGGAGCTGAAAGACAATCAATGAATTCATCTGCAACCTGCGCAATACTATCCCGGTCCGCTGGACGTTCAAGCAGAACACAGAATTCATCACCGCCCAGCCGGGCAAAAGTATCAGACAAACGCAAGCGGGACTTCAACCTTCCGGCGACCTTGGACAGCAGCATATCTCCTGTATGATGCCCATACTGGTCATTGACCTGCTTAAAATCATTCAGATCGATAAAAAGCAGGGCCAGTTTTTCCCCATAGCGTCCGGCGTTAGCGACGGATTTGCCCAAACGGTCAAAAAAGAGATAGCGGTTGGGAATTCCGGTCAGGGCATCCAGAGTTGCTTTTTCCTGCAACTCCAGTTCACAGAGTTTGCGATGGGTAATATCTTCAACCACACCCTCAATATAGAATTCACCGCCCTCCTCAAACAAGCGGCAACTCTCAGAAACCCAGATCAAAGAACCGTCCTTGCGCCTGAAGCGCAGCTCATAATCACTGAGTGATTTCTCCTGCATCAACTTTTCTAAAAAAGCCTTTCTGTCGCCACGATTCTTGTACAAAGTATCGGTATGGACCTTCTCTACAGCCTCCTCAGAAGTCTCGTAGCCAAGAATACGAGCAAAAGCCGGATTGATCTCCTCAAATTCACCATCGAGAGTAGATCTGAAAATCCCCTCCACAGCCCTTTCAAATATGTTGCGGTACCTTTCCTCGGCAGCACGTAAGGCCTTTTCAGTTTTAATACGTTGCGCAATCTCGCGCTCAAGCCTGTCTTTCTGTCTCTTCAACTCCAAAAAGACCCCGACCTTACCCCTTAAAGTCGGCGGATCAATGGGTTGCGTAAGAAAGTCAACTGCACCGGCTTCATACCCCATGCGGGCATATGACGGATCTTTATAAATAGCGGTTAGAAAAATGATCGGAACAAGACAGCACGACTCAATATTCTTAATGACACGAGCAGTTTCATAACCATCCATTCCGGGCATCTGCACATCGAGCAGAATAAGGGCAAAATCATTTTCCCGGCAAAGCCCTATTGCCTCCTCCCCATCCATAGCCTTGTACAACTCAGCCCCTTCATCTTTCAGCAAACGCTCAAGAAGGGTCAAGTTGACGGCATTATCGTCCACCAGCAATATTTTCAGGCTATTTTCCATGTTTTCATCAGTTAATATAAAATCAAAATTTATAAAACCCATAACTGAACATAAACAAAGTTGAGAGAAGACAAAGAACGCCCCGTCCGCAAATGAGATCAAAACCAAACATAATTCTGAAAAGAACTTCCTTGCCTAATTTTCCTCAGCAAGCAGCGCAACCGCTCCAATCAAGACTTAAAACATATCAAACAGGCATGAATTATATATTAGACATATGAAAAGTCGTTCCATATAAATGGCTCAACAACACACGGAAAGGAATTCCTTTCATGACATAAATTTTACTTTCACTCTTTGTTCATCACCGAACAAACACCCTTTCTTCCAGACGGCACAAGGGAGGTTTGGCGCAACCTGACCCGAACGCCGCAAGCCCCGCTGATGAGGATTTCACCCCCTCATCCAGCGGGGTCTTTCTTTTTGGTGCCCCCTTGCATTCCGCAACATAGAGGACTATTTTCACCGGATGAACTTTTTCGAGTATCTGGAACTTCAATACCGCAAATGGCGTCTAAAAAGAAAAAGACAGAACGTAGTTATACGCGGCAACTGCAAACTCTGCGGCAGCTGCTGCCGTTCCATCTGTCTTCACGTTGGCGGCAAATGGCTGAAAACAAAAAAACATTTCTCAAAAGCAATTGATGAAGATGAAAAATTATCGCGTTTTGAAATCTGTGGGAAAACCGAGGAAGGCTATCTGAAATTTTCCTGCACCAGTCTTAACAAAAACGGCACCTGCGACGATTACGAAAATCGCCCCCGACTTTGCCGAAGCTTCCCAAACCCCTCAATTTTCATGCAATTCGGGGAGCTACCAGCGGGATGCGGCTTTCGCATGTCTACTGAAATAGATTTCGAAAAAGTGCTGCATGATGCAATGGATGACCAAGACAGCATCAAATCCGGGCACATCCCCAACGGAAAGTAACCTTAAAAACACATATTTCCCCGATTTTACAGCATAAAAAGCATTGATTTTTATCACATTTCAGAGCTATTTTTAGATTGCTGCTGCAGCAGCACTATTTATCAACACTTATGGCGTATTGGAGTCATGATGACCAATGAAATCAAAATAGAATTCGGGCCGGGTAAAAAACTTTCAGCTGTTGGTGATGATTACTGTATAGACGTTGATATGCCCGTTACCGAGGGAGGAGAAGGTTCCGCCCCGGAGCCGACACAGCTTTTCCTGGCTTCACTGGCAACCTGCGCGGCCCATTATGCCCGCATTTTCTGTGAATCTAAGTCCCTTCCCATGGATGACCTGGGCCTTAAGATCAGATACAAATTCAATGATGAAGGAAACCAAATAAGCAAATTCACATATGAACTGACCATTCCAGAAGGTTTTCCTGAAAAATACAAAGCCGCCCTGCTCCGTGCGCTGGACCTCTGTCCAATCAAAAAGCTGCTGCTGAGTCCCCCGGCTTTCCAGCTTGAAATAGTATAAACTTTGCTGTTCCATTAATTCAGCTAATAGCGAATGCGGATAAGGTGAAAAACCTTGTCCGCTTTTTATTTATCAAAAACACTTTCACAAGATCGTACAATACTATTCATCCTGTGCCCGCCTATAAGAAAGGCAGGTAAAAAACTACCAACAAACAGGAGAATATGATGACCAATGAAGAATTTCCCACCCTTGCCGCAAACGGTACCATTGAAACAACTTCCGGCCCCATCAATTGCTCGGATCTAAAATGGAATCCGCATCCGGCATTTAAAGGAGTATACCTCAAACACCTGATAACCGGGGACAAAACAGCGGATCAACTCAGCTGTCACCTTGTCCGTATTGATCCCGACTGCACTCTTGAAACACATGTCCATGAAAATCAATGGGAGCTGCATGAAATCATCGGCGGCAACGGCAATGCAAAACTTGCGGACAAAACCACATCATACCATCCCGGAAAATCCGCTGTTATTCCCAAAGGGGAACAACACAGTGTAAAGGCCGGCCCCGAAGGACTGACCCTGCTTGCCAAGTTTTTCCCGGCTTTGATATGAACTCAGGCAAATGACAAAACAAAATGAAATACTGATCTTCCATGAACTGGAAGGTATGCCGGACGTGGCTCTTGTTGAGGCAACTGGAATTGCTAATCATTTTCCGCGTCACGTACACTCCAGTTTCATCTTCAGCCTGATTGACTGTGGCGAGCGTAAGGTCAGCATTAATTCTCAAATATATTCGTACCGTGCCGGGGAGATGTGTATACTTCCCCCCGGTACTCCTCACAGCTGCGAATCAATTTCAGGAAATAAATTCGGCCCCCATTCCTATCGCACCCTTTGCGTCAGCACTTCGTATCTACAAAAGCTGACCGAAGAAATTAGCGGAATATCAGGCATCGCCCCCCATTTTAAACCTGAATTAGTTTATACAGATTTTGAAGAGGACTCATTCAACGATTTATTCGCCTTACAAAAAACAACAGGCACAATGCTTGAGAAGCAGACCGCCCTAAATACATTTCTCTACCACGCCATTGAACATTTCAGCACCCAAACAATAATACTTGAACAAACGGGTCCGCAACACGAAGCCTTGGATAGGGTAAAACAATATGTTGATAAAAACTTCAAAGAAAAGATAACATTAAACAATATCGCAGACATAGGATGTCTCAGTCCATTCCACCTGCAAAAACTTTTTGTAAAGAGATATGGAATTTCCCCGCAGGAATACATTATCTCCCGCCGGATACACGAAGCTAAATCCCGGATTCAATCAGGAGAATCATTAACGGAAGCTGCACTTAATTCCGGTTTTTCTGACCAAAGTCATTTTTCCCGCCACTTCAAGAGGGTAATAGGTATATCACCCGGACGTTTTCTCCGGGAGAACAGGTAGCCTGAATCCTGCCCGAAATAGGATTTTTAAATGCAAAACTGCTGAACCTAAAAGCTACGCAAATAGTGAACTCTTTTTTCAGCAAATCAGGTTGACTTACCTTGCATGAGAGCTATTCTGTTAGAAAACGAACCTCAAAAGGAGAGAATAATGCTTAAGATCACAGAAAAAGCAAAAGAAGTTCTTGATCAGCACTTTGAAGAAAAAGACAAAGAGCCGATTCGCATATACATCGCCTCCGCATGTAGCGGAACCCGTTTGGCCCTCGGAATTGATTCCGCCAAAGACGGTGACGAAACCATCAATCTCGAAGGCTATGACTTTGTCGTAGATCAGGAGCTTTTCGATCAGGCCAAGCCTATGGTCATAGATCTCAGCCCCATGGGAATTGAAATCTCTTCCTCACTCGTCTTTGAAGAAGCCGAAAGCGGATGCGGTGGCTGCGGCGGAGGATGCGGTTGCGGCTAATAAGCCTCCAGGACTCCATCATTAAAACTTAGACCGGGACCATATGGTTCCGGTCTTTTTTTACATGCAGCAGACTATATGTTAGATCAGTATGCATGCTGCCAACAAAACACCTCGCCCATATTATCTATCTAATTTCACTATGCATTTCACTATGCGCATGTTCAACTAAACAATATCAGAATCAATTTTCCCCATACGCAGAACCAATTGACACAATTCTGAAAACTTCGGGCAGCAACCGCGGAGAATTGAACGACTTTCTGCACAACTACGCAGACATGCCGAAAAAACGTCAGGCAGCCCAATTTCTGGTTGCCAACCTGCCCCCTGCTGACCGAGCCGGCCTTTCAGCCGCTGAATTGGCGGAAAACCTTGACTATGCATTGCTTGCCCGCGAATCCACACCATGGGGAAAAAATGTTTCATGGACTGATTTCCTGCACTACGTTTTGCCCCATCGGGTAAGTCAGGAGAAAGCAATCAGTTGGCGCAAAAATTTTTATAATGAAATTCTTCCGCTGGTATCTGAATGTTCATCCATGGAAGAAGCCGTGCTGGCTGTAAACCGCTGGTGTTTCTCCAAGACTGGATTCAAATCCACACAACGCTGGGATCAAAATCCGCTCATGACCATCAACCGAGGCTGGGGAAGATGCGAAGAAGCGGTAATCCTTACAGTCAGTGCATTGCGCAGTGTGGGCATTCCCGCAAGGCAGGCCATGGTTCCGGCATGGCAGCATTCCAACGACAACCATACATGGACTGAAGTTCAGGTGGACGGCAAATGGCATTACATTGAATCAGCCAACCCGGACTACGGACTTGATCATGCATGGTTCAGCGGGTCGGTCCGCAAAGCCCCGCTGGTCATGTCTTATGCATATGGTGATGCAGCATCACCGGATTATCCGATTCTGGGCCGTTCTTTCGGCTGCACGCTCATCAACACCACCGCGCGGTATGCCCCGGTAAGTAAAACTGAAATTCTGGTAACCGACTCCAATGGTAAACCAGTTCCGAAGACAAGAATATTCTTCTCGGTATTAAATTACGCATCATTTCGACCTGTTGCCAGCAAAACCACTGACGCAGAAGGCAAAACAGCAATAACACTCGGACCCGGATCTGTGTTGATTTCAGCTGCACAGAAAAACAAATCCGCATATGCCGGATCAATCTGGATTCCCGGCGAGCAAACTGAACGCACCCCGCTCATACTTCGACTGCAAGCGAACAATAAGCCCGAAGGAGTCATCAGTTTCCGTTTTTCCTATAAGGATACGCTTAATCTCAAGACTCCGCCCAAAAATTCAGAGGGTGCCCAAAAAGCGGAATTTGATTCCATAAAAAAGCAACGATTGCAAAAGCTGGAAGGCATGATGAAAGCAGCTGAAACAGCATCTCCTGAAAATGCCGGAGCCATTGCAAAAGCGGGACTAAACACCCCGCAAATTCAACGGGCTATTGCCAACTGCCCTACCCGCAACCGGAGTTCATTAATCAAACTGATATCTATAATGCCCCCGGCAGACCTGCTAACCATTACAACTGACGAGTTGATCGAAATTGCCCGGCTTTCTGATTTGGCCCGCGAGCAGGCTGAAGCTGCGGGATTAAATTACACTGATCAGATATTCACTGAATACGTTCTTAATCCGCGTATTATGTATGAACAGCAAAGCAGCTGGCGCAAACTTATGCATGAGAAGTTCAACCTTGCCAAAACAGGTAAATTGAAGAAACTGCTGAAAAAGATTGAACTATTCAATACCGAAATATCCACAATTCAACGGGGTTCATTGGGAAATTCACTCACTCCTGAAAAAGTACTGGATACCCGCAAAGCTTCCTCGCTGACTGAAATCTGCATCTTCAATACGGCATTGCTGCGCAGCGCGGGCATTCCGGCCCGCTATCTTGATGAACAGGGCTGGATTGAATTTCATGACGGTAAAAACTGGCAGCCTTTTTATCCCCAGATTCCCGGACAAACAGGCAATAAAAACGCAACTGAGCAAAGTAAATCTTTTTATTCCCCATGGCGGAACATTCAATTCAAGCTCCCCTATTTTGAGAGCAAAAAACGAAATCCGCAATATTTCAAAGATTTTTCCGTATCTAAATTAATAGACAAGAGTAGATTTCATATTATCGAAAAAACTGTTCAAGGTAAGATGGACCCCAAAAGCAAAGCATGGGAACTAAGCACCCCTCGCGGAGAATATTACCTGATAAGTGTGCAGAGGAATAAAAACAACGAACCGACTATTAATGTCCACAAAATCGGCAAATAAGGCTACTATAAATAAAAATCACGATATTTCAAAAAAGTGGGCACTTAACTTGCAACTCAACAATTAATAAAGTACTCCTTATCTACGATGCACGAATTGCTGGAAAAACAATTAAAAGACACCATTGGCGAACAGTCTATTGAGCTGGTCGATGAATTGTCTCATTTTATAGACCTCGTTGAAAAAACGTACTCCGGTCTAGATGCATCTACACTTGTCCCGCACTCCCCTGCTGTAAGTATTCTACACTTTATTCCCGATCCCGCATTCATCATCAACAAAGAAGGCATTGTTGTTGCCTGGAATCCGGCCCTTGAAAAACTGACCGGAACCAGGGCAGAAGACGTCATCGGCAAAAAGAACTTCGAACACATCAAAATTATTCATGGCAAAAGGACACCGGGACTGATCGACGTTGTAAACGGCTGTGATGAAATAGGCGAAATTGCTTACGAGGCTATCAGCCGCAGAGGACAAGCCCTAGCTGCTGAAATCTGCATCCAGAATCTGGGCAACCGCAAAAGCACTAATCTGTGGGTTCAATCTGCTCCCATTCAGGACCAGAACGGCAACACGATAGGTGCCATTGAATCACTTCGCGATATTTCGGCAAGAAAGCAGACCGAAAACATCAACCTGATCCTTTACAAAATTTCATCCGCCCTGAATTCAACTGCGGACACGCCCATATTCCTCCAGCAGGTCCACGAAAGCATCAAACCATTTATTGAAGCTGAAAATTTCTTTGTAGGCCTATATAACGAAGAGCAGAAAAGTTTAACTTTTCCTTATTATGCTGATGAAAAAGACTTCACGTCTCCAAATGAAGTTTTGCAGTTGGTCGAAGGTAAAAGCTTAAGTGTGGAAGTTATTAAAGCTGGCCACCCCCTGCTGCTGGACGAAGATGACTTTAGAGACCAAAGAACAAATAAAATCAATCACATAGGTTCGCCCGCAAAATCATGGATGGGCATCCCCCTTAAATTCGGGGGCAAAACAATGGGAGTTATGGCTATTCAGTCATACGAACGGGCCGGAGTATATAACTCTCAGGATATTGACCTGATGGTTGCTATCTCCGAGCAGGTTGCCGCAGCCCTGCTGCGCAGGCAAGCCGAGACAGCCCTGCTGGAAAGTGAGAAAAAATTCCGCTCAATATTTGAAAACGCGACCGTTGCTATTTTTCAGGTCTCTGCACGGGGAAAAGTTACTGTTGCCAACCCGGCCATGGCATCAATCATGGGCTACGATAGCGTTGAAGAAATGCTGGCGGAAAACGACCGAGGCTCAAAGTTTCTTTATGACCGGGAAGGACGCCTTAATTTTCTAAAACGTCTGCGCACGGACGGATCGGTCAACGGAATGCTCCTGCGCATCACCCATCGCCATGGAAAAGAAAAATGGGCGACCATCAATGCCCGGACCTCATATGATGATCAGGGGAAACCCATACTTTACACCGGGACAGCATTTGACTCCACTCTCGAGATAGTGGCCGAACGCAAAATTTTCCGGCACAAATCCCGCTTCATGCAGCTGTTTGAAAGCTCTCCGCAAGCCATAGCCCTCACTGACTCCAAAGGGAATGTTGTGGATACAAACCGGGCCTTCACAAAGCTCTTCGGCTACGCCACAGAAGAAATGGCTCCCTGCTGTGAAAACCTCTCCCCGTCCAACACGGGTAAAATCAGAGCCAACCTGAAAAAAATTCTAGCCGGAGAAACATACCGCACAGAAGATATGCGCCGCCATAAAAACGGCAGGCTGATTCCGGTTTCAATCCTCGGCTACCCGTTTCTATACAATGATGAAATTTCAGGAACATTTATAATTTATGATGATATTTCGCAGCGTAAAGAGTATGAACGCAGACTTTCATACCAATCGCTGCACGACTCCCTGACCGGATTGCCCAATCGCACTTTTTTTCTGGAGCGACTGGAAGAAACTCTGGATATGACCCGCAAGATACCGGAAAGATCCTTTGCGGTACTCATGCTTGATATCGACATGTTCAAACGCATCAACGACAGTCTCGGGCATCAGGCCGGAGATGAACTGCTTGTTGAAGTAGGCAAAAGGATCAAGCACTGTCTGCGCTCAGTCGACACTGTTGCAAGAATGGGCGGCGATGAATTCGCGGTCTTGATTGAAGATTTTTCCACCCCGCAACAGGTTATCCAGATAATCCGCGATATCCGTAATGAAATCCGTAAACCGGTCAATATTTCCTCACGGGAAGTGGTGATAAGTTCCAGCATCGGTATCGTTTTCAAGACTTCAAGCTACGACCACCCCGAACACATCATCCGCGATGCTGACATCAGTATGTATAAGGCCAAAGAACAAGGGGTAAACAAGTTCAAGGTCTTTAACAAAACCATGCACGAAAAAGCCCTGCAAAGCCTGCTGATCGAAACTGAAATCAGACAAGGCATCCCGGAGAACGAATTTTTCCCATATTTTCAACCAGTTTACAGCATACAAAACAAGAATCTGGCAGGATTCGAAGCTCTTGTACGCTGGAACCATCCCGAGCGGGGATTCCTGACCCCAGACCAGATTATACCGGTGGCCGAGGAAACCGGGCTGATTGTTGAACTTGACCGGATTATTCTCTTTGAAGCGTGCAAATTCATGTCCGTATGGATACGGGACTACCCCAATGCCAGCGACCTTTTTCTGACTGCCAACCTCTCGCCCAGCCAGCTTTCCAAGCCGGATCTGGCTGACGCCATCCAGACGATTATGCAGGAAACTGAGATTCCCCCGGACAATCTCAAGCTCGAAATAACCGAATCAGCCATCATGGAACGCAATGCTGCATCCTCCTTGAATCTGAAAAAAATCGGAGAAATGGGCATCAGGCTTGCGGTGGATGACTTCGGAACCGGATATTCATCTCTGGCCCAGCTGCAACGGTTCCCGGCCTCCACGGTAAAGATAGACCGTTCTTTCGTCAGCCACATGGCCGGAGATCATGAATCACTTGAAATCGTTCGCGCTGTAAACGCATTGGGACACAGTTTGAGTATGGATGTTATTGCTGAAGGCGTTGAAACACGGCAACAGCTCATCCTGCTTAAAGAGATCGGCTGTGACTATGTTCAGGGATTTTACTTTGACAAACCCCAGACCAAAGATGATGCGGAAAAACTGGTCAAAATGCGTTCCAAAGGTTTCTGCCCCCCCGGATTAACATCAATCTAACCTCTCTCCTATCTCCATTCCTTATACTGTCCTTGCTTGTTCGCGGATGGTTTTGCGTGTATACTTCCTGAAAAAGAACTGTCATTCTCAGGAGTAAAGATGAAACACACCATATCCGCACTGGTAAGAAACAAAACCGGAGTTCTGGCCGAATCCTCAGCGGCTTTTCAGGACAATAAAATCAACATTACTTCCATTTCCTGTGGCGAAACAGAGAATATGGAAGTATCACGCATGGTCATCTGCGCCGAAGGAAGCAAGGATGAAATAACCAAAGTGACAGAAGAGCTCAAAGCCATGGACTTTGTTATTCAACTGGACGATCTCGCCCGTAAGGAATTTGTAGACCGCGAGCTGGTTCTGATAAAAGTTGAAGTAAACAAAGACACCATGTCTCAGATCATGCAGATTTTCGAAGTATTCCGGGCAGATGTGGTTGGCATGGGTCAAAAAACCATCACAGTTGAACTCAGCGGAGATCAGGAACGTGTAGAAGGGCTTATAAAGATACTCCAGCCTTTCGGAATCAAAAGTCTGTGCCGCACCGGTATGATCGCACTCAAACGCGGAGATGAATAACGCTTAATAATGGCGGAATTAATCTTAATTCAAACGGAACATCCAGACCGTAAAAAGGTGCGCACATGACCATAACATCACTTGGTGAAATCATTACAGCGGTTCGTAATCATAAACGTCCTGCACGCGTGGCAATAGCCCCATGCGCTGAAGAATTTGTAATCCGCTCCGCTCTCACCGCTCATGAAGAAAGAATTGCCGAACCAATATTTATCGGCAACCGGGAAAAATCCCTCGCTGTTGCGCAAGAACACGGGCTGAACATAGATGGTTTTGAATTTCATGAAGAAAATGATGATGCCGAAGCTGTGGCAATAGCCGTAACCCTCTTCAAGGAAGGCAAAGCTGACCTGATCATGAAAGGACTGGTCAGCACCAGTGTTGTACTCAAGGCTATTCTCAATAAGCAGACCGGGGTTCCCACAAAAGGAATCATCAGCCACGTAAGTGTATTTGAAGCTTCTTCCCAGAAAAGACTGATTCTTCTGACCGATGCCGGGGTTAACATCAAACCCAATCTGCAACGCAAGGCCGATATCCTGCGCAATGCCATTGATGTTGCCCGCAAACTCGGCATGGAAAAACCCAAGGCAGCTATCCTCGCAGCCACGGAGAAAGTAAACTACCCGGCCATGCCGGCCACCCTTGATGCGGATATTCTAGCCAAAATGGCTGCGGAAGATGCCTTTGGTGAAGCACAGGTTGCCGGACCGCTCGCTCTTGATCTTGCTATTTCCACAACAGCAGCAGCCTGCAAGGGAATAGACAACCCGGTAGCCGGTTGCGCCGACATACTGCTTACCCCTGAAATTGAAAGCGGCAATATTCTTTATAAGGCACTGACAACCATTGCAGGCAAGACCATGGCCAGCGTTGTTGTGGGCAGCGATGTGCCTATTGTGGTTTCATCAAGGGGTGACTCGGACAGTTCAAAGTTCCATTCCATAGCACTGGCCTGTTACCTTTCAGGAATGTAGCTGGAACTTTACCGCAACAAGCTCTACCTTCATACGAAATAGAGCTTGTAACAATAAGCCGGAAAATACATGGATAGCACTAAAAAGATTTTCATCACAATTGCGATGATCGTATTTTTGATTCCGCACTACGCTCCTGCCGGAGAAATAATTAGCATCGCCACGGACCACTTTCCCCCTTATTCATACGAAGAAAACGGCACAGCCAAAGGAATTCAGATTGAACTTGCAAAAGTTATATTTGATAAAATGAACGTCAGACTTGAAGTCCCGGTCCTACCTTGGGAACGGGCAATACTCATGGCGGAATCCCGTAAAATTGATGGCCTGTTCGGCGTCAGGAAAACTGAAGAGCGGATGCGCTGGCTGATTTTCCCGGAAGAACCGACTTTCGAAGTCAGCACTGTAATCTTTAAGCGTAAAGACGATCCTTTTGTCTACGCAGGAATAAATTCACTACAAAACAAAACTATCGGAGTCATCGGCGGCTACACTTATGGCGACCAGTTTGATAAAAGCAATATATTCAAAAGAGCAAAAGTAGCCAATCTCAAACAGAACTTTTTAAAACTACTGGCCGGGCGGATTGATCTTGTGGTTTCTTACCAGGATGTAGGAGACTACATTCTGAAAGATATAAATTTACAAAACCGGATCGTTGCATGTTCAGTTCCAGTCCACAAAACACCATTTTACATCGCCTTTGCCCGCAAGCCGGGACACGGCAAATTAAGCCGTGAATTTTCACGTATTCTCAAAGAATTAAAAAGATCAGATCAATGCCCCGAAACCATGAGCAAAATAGGAATACCGCCACACATGATTCAGTGCGAATAAAGTTCGCATAAGACCAAATAAAATCTGCTATTTTTCAGGTAGAAGAGAAGCCATGGCCGGAGGGCATATGAAGAAAATAGTAAATGTCATCATCGCAATTTTGGTGTCCATATTGTTAATGCCTGAAGATTGTTCCGCCACTAAGAAACTTATTTTCGCAACAGACCCCTTCCCGCCTTACTACTATAAAGAAGACGGAACCACGAAAGGAATACAGGTAGAACTGGCAAAAATTGTTTTTTCAAAAATGAACACCCAATTCAAAATTGAATTCGTCCCCTGGAAAAGAGCTTTGCTCATGGCAGAATCCGGCAAAGTGGATGGAATATTCGGGCTGCGCAAAACAAAAGAACGGCAAAGCTGGCTGATATATCCTGAAGAACCGCTCATGAATATAACTTCGACAATATTCAAGCGTGTTGACGACCCGTTTATTTACGATAAAATATCTTCTCTCGAAGGTAAAAACATTGGAATAATCAAGGGATACACATACGGTAAGATCTTTGACAACAGCACTCTATTCAAAACTGAAGAAGTTAAAAATATACGCCAAAATTTCCTGAAACTTATGGCTGGACGAGTAGATTTAGTTGCTGGCTATCGCATTGTGGGAAATCATATTTTAAGAAACATGAAGCTTGAGAGCAAGGTTGTACCCAGCCCTGTAGCGATACATGTTACTCCGTTATATATCGGATTCACCCATAAACCGGGCAATGAAAAAATCGTTCGCGAGTTCTCCAATATGCTTAAAGAATTTAAAAATACAGATGAATGCGATGAAATCATGCACAAAGTAGGCTTACCGCCTGAAATGAAGACTCCGTGTAAATAGCTCTGCAACCTCAAATCAGGCATGACCTGACGAACATAAGACCCAGACCCCGGAACCAATGAGCATAATGCCAAGTACAGAACTCATTGAAATATGCTCTCTGTAAATAAGTGCGCCAAGGGGAATCAGGCAAGCCATAACCACTCCGTTAACCATAATGGGCAGGGTATTTACATTGGCACCAGCCTTGTAAGTAAGCAACACTCCGATTTCAATCCCGAAAACAGCCAGCCCCAGCAGCAGAACCGGCCAGTTCTTGAAGCTTACAATATTAAGAACCTCTATCCTTCCAGTCTGAAAAAACATGCCCGCCAGACTGAAAACCATGGCTATGGCATATGCAAAAGCAAGTGAGCCGAAAATAGACCCACCCCCGGCAATACTTTTCTGAGCAAGGTGATAAATCACGGAAGAAGCCACTACAACCGCGATTGAACCGTAAAGAGCAAGCATTTCAATTTCCCCTAAAATAAAGTAATTAAGATGAGAATGAATCAGTTTCATGCTGTATTCTTAGAATTACGCGCACAAGAATTCATAACTTCGTAAAAGCATTCTTTCGCTGAGATAACTAATCCTATTTATTAACCTTTACCACTGAATATTATTCATTCCCTGTATGAGCAAAACTAATCCATCCAACCTTGACTTGAACCTTCTGGTAATACTCGACACCATTTTTACAGAGCAAAGCCTGACTCTTGCCGGGAACAAACTGTTTATGAGCCAATCTGCGGTAAGTCACGCCCTTGCTAAGCTACGCGACTATTTTGATGACCCCCTCTTCATTCGACGGGGCAACATCATGGAACCTACACCGCTGTGTAAAACAATACACCGCAACATTACTCCCAGCCTGAAAACAATTACCCAGTCATTGCATGACCGAGGGGAATTTGATCCTTCATCATCCAAACGGACTTTCTGCCTAGGGCTCAGCGACTACCTATGCAAGCTACTGCTTCCGGGAATATTAAAGAGGATTGAATCACAAGCTCCGGGCATATCCATTCGTGTGGTTCAGATGACTTATGAAAAACGCATTGAAATGCTTCAAAGCGGAAAACTTGATGTCTTTCTTGGCTGTCCCAGAGGACATAATGCCGGGGTACTTAAGGAAAAACTCTTTGACGACCGGGAAGTCTGCGTTGTCCGCAATGACCACCCCATCAAAGGAAATGTAATGAATGAGGAAGAAATGGCTGACAGTGAATTTGCAGCCCTTTCTCTTTCCGAATCCGGGTTGGGGTTTCTTGAAGATTATCTTTATCGCAAGGGCGTACAGAGGAAAATAAAGATTGTGCTGCAACAGGAAACGGTTATTCCTTCGCTAGTGGAAAATTCAGACCTTGTAGGCAGTGTGGCCCAGCGTCTGGCAGAAATGTATGCAGTAAAAGGTAGATTGCGTATTGTAAGAATGCCACTGGAAAACACTGGATTTGAAGTAGCCCAGCACTGGCATTCCTTAAATGACAATGATCCTGCACAAAAATGGATTCGCTCAATTATAAAAGAAGTAGCAAGATCACTACCCCCATTGAAACTGAGGTAAATTAAATACTCTTTTACAAATCAGCAACGAAACTGTTATTATCCTAAAAGAAAAAGAGTTTTTTAGTTCTAATCACTTGCGCAATAATCTTTTTTTATTTTATAAGAATAGAGAATTAACAGGACTTAAGAAATTTCCGCAAAAGGAGAAAACATGCCCGTAAAACTTAAACTAACCTTATCCATTGCAGTTATTTTCCTGATGGCCGTTGCTTCGGTTGTCATGACTGCTTTTTTTCCCGCTGCTGAATCAGGCATTTCTCTATCGCAAATAATTATTATCTGTATTGCTCTCGCAGCTACAGTGCTGGCATTTATTTCCTTAAATTCAGGACTGGATGACCAGTTTAAAATTCTCAGTAACTATCTTGTCGACCTGAGCAAAGGCAAAAAGAAAACGTCCATCCCTGCCGATCTTGATGATGAAATACATGACACAGCAAAAAAAGCAGGAGAAGCTGTTCATTTGCTGGCTGAAGAGTGCCGCAAGGCAAAAGATGAATCAGAAAGTTTGCGCAGCCGGATTAATTCGGCAGAATCAGAAGTTGAAAGGGCAAACAAGGAAGTGACAGAACAAAAAGAAGCTCTTGATGCAATCTCAAAATCAGCATCAAACGCGGGCGGAATTTCAGGAAAACTTTTCGCAGGAATCGAAGAACTCAGCGCACAGGTCAATCAGGTAAGCTCCGGTATGGACCTGCAAAGGGACCGCGTAACTGAAACAGCCACCGCAATGGAAGAGATGAACAGCACTGTTCTTGAGGTTGCCCAGAATGCCGGTCTTGCCGCAAACAGTTCCGCGCAATCAAAAGAAAATGCAGTACATGGCGCAGAGGGAGTTACCGAAGCCATCCAATCTTTTGAACAGATCAAGGAAACCATCCTTAACCTCAAAGAGACCATGGGCACACTTGGTGAACAGGCTGACAACATCGGTCAAATTATGACTGTAATTACTGATATTGCCGACCAGACCAACTTGCTGGCTCTTAACGCAGCAATCGAAGCGGCTCGTGCCGGTGAAGCTGGACGCGGCTTTGCAGTTGTTGCTGACGAAGTACGCAAACTTGCAGAAAAAACCATGGACGCAACCAAAGGCGTTGGTGAGGCAGTATCCAAAATTCAGGATAACGCCCGCGAGAATATCGCCGCAGTTGAATCAGCAGCCGAAGATATCGTTAATTCCACCGAGTCCGCAGCAAAGTCCGGCGAACTGATGGAAGCCATTGTGGGCATTGTTGACGAAACCAACACTCAGGTCGAATCCATCGCCGCAGCAAGCGAAGAACAATCCGCAGCTTCCGAAGAGATAAACATGGCCATCAGCGATGTGGCACGGGTTGCTTCCGAAACATCGGAAGGCATGTCCGCATCAGCTCATGCTCTTAATGAAATAGCAAGCGTAGTTGAAGAACTTGATTCAATAGTACAGGGTATTTCATCCGGAAGAGTGGTAGATACCAGCTCCGGAAAAATTGTTGAATGGTCAGACGACCTTTCGGTCAATGTTCGCACCATTGACGAACACCACATGAAGCTTCTTGATCTCATTAATGAATTATACGGTGCTATGAGACAGCGTAAATCTATCGATGTAATTGCCGATTTCACTAATGATCTCCTTGAATACACCACTTATCACTTTGGTTACGAAGAAAAAATATTCGACAAGCACAGATATCCTGAAACTAAAGAACACAAAAAACTGCACGCAATATTTGTTCAAAAAATTGCTGATTTCAAAGATGAAATTGACGCAGGCAAGCTGACCGCATCTACTGAACTTATCCGCTTCCTCAAGGATTGGCTCATCAAGCACATCATGGTGGTGGATGCCAAGTACACCGACTTCATGCATGAGCATGGCTACCATTAAAAGGAAACATACACCGACACCAAAAGAGGCCCTGAAACATCTGTTTCAGAGCCTCTCATTTTTCAAATTCTATCTACAAACTATGACTTGCTCATAAAATCCTTAATACCTTCACCAAGGCGTTTGATGCCCTCTTCAATATGTTCTTCATCAGAGTTGGAGAAGTTAAGGCGGAAAGTATTCTCACCGCTGCCGTCCACATAGAAAGGACGTCCCGGCACAAAAGCAACTTTGTTCTTGATGGCTTCATCAAAAAGATCCATGGAAGACATTCCTTCAGGCAGGGTCACCCAAAGAAACATTCCGCCTTCAGGACGGGTTACCTTGGCTTCAGCAGGGAAATGATCTTCAATGGCCCGGACCATGGCTGCACGCTGGTTTCCGTACCGTTCGCGAATCTTTTCAATATGATTATCCAAGGGATTATCATTGACATACTGATGCATAACACGCTGGGCAAAAGTGCTGGTGTGCAGATCAGAAGCCTGCTTGGCAATAATCAGCTTATCACGCATTTCGCCGGGGCAGACCATCCAGCCAAGACGGAATCCCGGTGCCGCAACTTTTGAAAAAGAACCGAGCAGGATACCGTTATCTTTCAGATAACCACGCACAACAGGTTTCTGAAAATCACCCATAAAACGAAGCTCGCCGTAAGGATCATCCTCAACAAACAGGATATCGCGGCCTTTAAGGATTTCAGCCACACCCTGACGTTTTTCAGCACTGTAGGTCAGTCCGGACGGATTTTGAAAATTGGTTACCGCATAGAACATCTTGGCTTCATTTTCATCAAGCACCCTCTCCAGCTCGCCAAGGTCAGGACCATCCTGCTCAAGCCCGACAGTAAGAAAATTAGACTGGAAAACTGAAAAAGACTGAATAGCCCCGAGGTATCCGGGACGTTCAATAACGACGTTATCATCGGCATTGAGAAAAACCTTACCCAGCAGATCAAGACACTGCTGTGAGCCGGAAGTGATCAAAATTTCATCTGCATCAACTTCAATCCCTTTCTTCTCCCTGTAACGGTCAGCAATGTACTGACGCAAGGGCAAAAAACCTTCAGTAGTGGAATACTGCATGGACTGCGGTCCGCTTTCGCGCATGACCTTGACTGCGGCAGCTTCAAGGTCGGACACTGGAAACAGTTCAGGATTGGGTAAACCTCCGGCAAATGAGATAATGGATGCATCTTCAGTTACTTTCAGAATTTCACGGATAAATGACCTGTGCACGGTGGACATGCGGTCGGCAAACTTAACGGGCATACGAGCCTCCTTGGGAATATATGATGCCGAAAGAAAAGCATATAGAATTACGCCACTGCAAAAGAACAGTGAAATTTCGGCAGTTCGTTGCGTATTTGCGGATAAAAAGAAATGCGAACGCTGGGATGAAAGGAAGCATACTGATTTTCATTTAGAACACAAGTGTCAGAATGCTTTTTTTATTACAGTACAAAAAAAATGAGTATCAAGTGAGATTCTTCAGAATGGAATTCTCTAAATCTTCAAACAGTAAGGGCTTGGCAAGATAGTCATTTGCGCCCGAATTTTTAAATTTTTCAGAATCACCGGACATTGCGTATGCAGAGATCGCAATAATAGGAAGACTACGCAACCCATCACCAAGTTCACCAGAACGGACTTTCCTGATGACCTCAACCCCATCCATCACTGGCATCTGGATATCTATCAACGCAAGAACATACCCCCTTTCAGCAAGCATCTCTAGCGCACGCCCCCCATTCTCAGCTATATGAACTTCATATCCCATCTTTTCAAGCAGCCTCTGAATGGCAAATCTGCTGATCATATCATCATCAGCGATCAGAATCCGCAGAGGTTGCCGCTCCTCAGTGGATAAAGCTAATTTCTCAGCAGTCAAGGGCATTGTAAATGAAAAGACTGTCCCTTTCCCCAATGCACTGGAGACAGAAACTTCGCCCCCCATTATATTAAGGACCCTTTTACAGATAGACAATCCCAATCCAGCACCCTGAAACCTCCGTTTGTAACTGCCGTCTGCCTGAATAAACGGCTCAAAAAGCTTCTCCTGCATATCATCTGAAATCCCGATTCCAGTATCCCGGACTTCAAACAAAAGCCCTTTTGAGCAATCTTCGTCCAAGGAGACTTCAACATCAACCCTGCCCTGCTCGGTAAATTTTAAGGCATTACCTACAAGATTAATAAGAACCTGCTGTAATCGGAGTGAATCACCCTCTAACGAACTTGGCACCTGCGGATTGACATTAAAGTTCAAGCCTAGACCTTTTTCCCGTGCTTCCTGCATAAAAAGCTGGCGCACAGAATCCAGAGTTTCATAAATTTCAAAAGGTGCGGGGTGCAGTTCAAGTTGCCCGGCTTCAACCATGGTAAGATCAAGAATATCCGTAAGCAGAGAACTCAACCTGCTGCTGGATTTCAAGGCATAGTCGGTATACTCCAACTGTTCAGCATCAAGATCAGTTGTTTTCAAAAGTTGAAGCATACCCATTATTCCGTTGATGGGCGTTCGTATTTCGTGACTCATATTGGCGAGAAATTCAGATTTTACATTGCTTGCCGCTTCTGCCTGCTCCTTGCTTCTTAACAGGGCATCACTCATTATTTTATGAACGACAGCATCAACGGCAGTAGTTGCCAACTGATTAATCACTTCCTTATCATTTTTTAAAAATACACGATCTTTTTTGCATAACCCCAAAACAGCAAAAATTTTTCCCTGATACAAAACAGGAGTAATCAAAATGTATTGCGCAAAATCATGCCGTGAATCGTGATACACTGCACTCCCTTCAATTGAAGCATTATAAATAGAGCAACATCTGTGGAAGCATTCTGAACACCAATCATCCAGCAGGGAGAAATCTGACACATGCACTTCATGCTTTTCCCGCAGAAAAGAATTCAGTTTTACCTGTTCTTCAACTTCAAGAATAAATTCATCAGACTCTACAAAACGAAAAAAAGCATACTCGCTACAGGTTAGCTTCTCCACTTCCTCTAGTATGCGGGTAACAATCTCTTCTACGCTATGACCGATGGAATATTCGCGCAACATAAGCCGCGACTGAAGCAATTCCTCCATGAGCTTGCGTTCTGTTGTATCCTGCCCAACAGCCTGAAAACGTATCGCCTGTCCCTGATCATCAAAAAATGCCCGGTTCGTCCATTCATGCCAATAGATTTCACCATCCCTGACAACTTCATGCACATGGGTATGAACCGGGATATCAGGAGTAAGTGTAAGGTATCTGCTTCTGACGGCATCTACAGCTTCCGCAGGCAGGAACTCCAAAAATTTATTACCCACAAGCTCATCTTCATCTTTACCGAAATACTCGCAATATGCCCTATTCACATAAGTAAGAGTGCTATCCGGTAAAAACTCGCAAATCATCGCCGGCAGGAGCTCACCAAGCTCCTGATGCTTTGTCATATCAGGCATATGGTCCCTTCCCTTCAAAATATGCTATCCGCCGCCAAAAACAATTACATAGAACCATACCACATCAGACATTAAAACGCATAAAAAATAAATGAGGGGGACAGACACTAAGTCTGCCCCCCTGCGGTTAGATGATAAGGAGATGGGAACTAATTATTCATCTGTGATTCAATCCATTCTCTTACTTCGGTGTTCACGGGATAATTACCCTTCAGTCCACCGACTGACTTTCTGAACCTTTCAGCAATGTCCTTGGGCAGTTCAATGCTCATCAGTTCACGAGCCTCTTCCGAGTTCCTGCGGACAAACAGCACCCTCGGCTTTTCGTCCCACAGGTAAACGGTGAAATAGTTAGTATAATCATGCTTGGAAGTTACCGGAGCAAACTTTGAATCCCAAGGATGGTTTCCCCACTCAAGGTACAGGGTTACAGCATCTTCAGGGGTCATTTCCCAATCAATATCCCAATTCTTGTAATCTCTAAGGCTTCCCATAACTCTCTCCTTACGTCTAAAAATATCTAAATTAGTTGTTTTCCCATCAACCTTGATTAAATAATAACAATTCTTATTACTGAGTCAAGTCATAAATTCCTTTAAATTTAAATTTCTGTACTGTATCAATGGGCATCAATTGATTTATGAACAAACAAATCCAATCATATTAAAGACTAACTCATCATGACCAACCAAGCATACCCTGTCCCCGCAAAAGGGGTCCGTACTGAAGAGATAATAAAAAAAAGCCGTTTCATATGTAATATATGTCAAGTTCAAGACCGTAATCAGGCAAAACAATTAATTGCAGAGATCAAAAAAGAATTCCCGGATGCAAGGCACCACTGCTCCGCTTTTATAGCCGGGCCGCCCCAGACCGGGGATATGGGCATGAGTGATGACGGTGAACCGCAGGGAACAGCAGGCAAGCCCATGCTGCAAGTCCTTCAGGGAAGCGGAATCGGCGATATTGCTGTGGTGGTGACAAGATATTTCGGAGGAATAAAACTGGGAACCGGAGGTCTCGTGCGGGCCTATTCCGGCGCAGTGCAGCAAGGGCTGGAAGCACTTGATGTAGTAATGAAAGTGCCCATGCGTATACTCAGTCTTGAAATTTCATATGCGCAGGAAGGCATGCTGCGGCGTATGCTTGATGAGTACCGGGCTGAGATTGAAGAGCAATCTTTTGGGGCCAGCTTAATGTTTACACTGATCATGCCCTCGAATCAGGTGGATGCTTTTTGCGAACGGATTGTGGAAGATACCAACGGCACTGCCGAACTGCTGGTGGAAGAGGAAGATATTTGGCGATAAATTAAAAACCCTCACATCATATGATGTGAGGGTTTTTAATTTACCTTACGGTTTTACAGTCAGAATATATTTATTGTCCCAGTCGATGTATTTATTAATCAACAGTCGTACTTGAGCAGCGTCTGTTTTTGACGCCTGCTCGATAATTTTCTGATCCAGATCGGGCTGAAATCCCTTAACGATCAGGCTGGCTGCCTCCCTACTGCGGGAAAGCAGACTCTGGTGATCCTGATAGTATTCGCCGCGCAGGATGTTGCGGGCGCGCAGGATTTCATCTTCCGGCAGATCTTCCGCCTTAAGCATTTTAACGGTATTTTCAAATCCGGTCATAGCCTGTTCAAGCTGTTCCGGCTTGGTACCGATGTAGAAAGCCATAAATCCGGTCTTGGGTGCCTGCCAGAGAAAAGCGGTCACAGTGTAACCAAGGCCCTGCTTATCACGCAGGTCACGGAAAAGAAGCCCGCTCTGCCCTGCGAGAGAGGCCCGAAGCAGAGAAAGCCCTGCGGTTGCCTGTTCATCTTCCATGCCTGGAACCGGGAAAATCACCATCAGGTGGGCCTGATTACGATCCGGCAGGGTCATGGTCAGATCTTTCTCCCCTCCCCAATTGGGTACAGGGACAGATACAGCAGTATCCTTCACAACCAACTTGCCATCCAACTCTTTTGCAAAAGCAGCAAGAGCATCGCGGTCATAATCGCCGCAGATGGAAATTACAAAGGGACGGGAGGACTGCTTCTGCCAGTATGCAAGTATTTCCTCGCGAGTGAATTTCTCCACTGTTTCGGGCATACCGAGATGGAAATAAGAATAGCTGCCGTTTTTATAAAGAAAGGGAAAAATATTCCTGAAAGCAAGTCCCAAAGGACGGTCTTCCTTGCGCTTGATAGCGGAAACCTGATCCTGTCTTGCCCGATCCAATTCCTCTGCCGCAAAGCGGGGACTGGTGATAACTTCGTTTATGAGCGGCAGGATATCCGCAGTAAAGCGAGACGGAAATTTTGCATTGATGGCAAAAACCTCACGCCCGGCAGTAGCCCCGAGTGACGCAGCCCGGTCGGAAACAAAATCTTCAAGCTCGGTTGCATTCAGACTTTCAGTTCCACGGGTCAGACTCTGGGAAACCATTGCTGCAAGTCCCTGCTCTTCGGGAGTAAGGTCCGCGTCACCGCCAACCCAGTACATGGAAAGAGCTGTGTAGGGCAAAGTTTCATCGGGAATAAAAACCAGCTTGCTACCGTTTGAGAGTTCGATGGTTGCTGCTTCACCCGGTCCGGCTGCGTCTGCTTGAGCTGCATCTTTGACCTTTGCGGGCCAGTTATCTGCAACGGCCTTCTCAAAGTCCTGCGCATCAACTTCAACACCTTCAGGCATGAGCATGCAGGCGGCCAGCTTTTCAGGATCGAAATATTCATCGTAAAGCTGCTGCAACTGCTCCCTAGTAACGTTGCGCAGATCGTAAAGATAATTCTCCTCAGCCTGCTGTCCATCTTCAAAGAACTGAAAATAGCCCAGCTTGGAAGCCAGCCCGGAAAGAGTTTCCTTGGTCAGGAAAAGGGAGTCTTCAAGATTGATAACCACCCTGTCCATTTCACGGTCAGTAAAATCTTTAAAGTCAACAGAGGAAAGCTCAATCATAAGCTCTTTCCAGAATTCATCCACCTTATCCGCATCAAGAGTGGCGAACACGTAAAGCATCCCGGCCCGTTCAAGAGTCAGGGATGATACGGAGATGCTGTCCACCATGCGTTTTTCATACTTAAACTTACGGTACAGACGGGAAGTTTCACCGCCGCCGAGAAGTTCGCACATGGTTTCAAGTCCGGCAATTTTAGCGGAATCAAGACCGGGAATAGGGAAAGCCGCACCGATGTACGCCTTATTCCATTTACCGGGAACCACTTTGACTGTGGTCTTGCCAGTTGCGGGAACAGGGAAAGCAGTAGGTGGAACGACCGGAGCAACAGACTTGCGGCTGCCGCAAAGTTTTTCAGCTTCCTTAACCACTGCTTCGGGATCAATCTTACCGACAACGGTCAGCAGCATGGACTGCGGCTGATAAAGACGGTCAATATAAGCATGGATATCTTCAGATGAAATTCCTTTTACCGAGTCACGGTAGCCGATGATGGGCCACTGGTAACTGGTATCTTTCCAGACGATGGATTGCAGGGTCTTGAAAATCCTGCTGCCGGGATTATCTTCACCACGCTCCAGCTCGGAAAGAACAACTTCACGCTCGGATTTGAGTTCTTCGGGATCAATCTTTGCGTTGAAAGTCATGTCAGTGACGATATCCATGCCCAGCTTCCATTCATTCTCAGGGACTTCCACATAATAAACAGTGTAGTCAAAGCTGGTAGCGGCATTCATATCACCGCCCACGGACTCAATATCACGGGCGGTCTGACCGGGAGCGCGGGTTTCGGTCCCTTTAAAGACCATATGCTCAAGTAAATGGCTGATCCCTGCCTGCTCCGATTCTTCATAAGAAGATCCGGCGTGGACGAAAAGACGCACGTTAACCAACGGAAAGCGATCATCTTCCTTAATCAGAACAGACATACCGTTCCTGAGTTTGATCACATGCGGACCTTCGCCCGAAGCTAAGGCTTTCTTGATCTCACCGCTAAGTTCAGCGGTTGCAGCCTTTTCAGCAACAGAATCAGCAGAGAACTGGACAGCCTCAGCAGCAGGAGCAACTGCGGGTTCTTTTTCAATTATTCCGGCAGCCACATCTTCTTTTTTGTTGGCATCTATTTTTTCAACTTTGCATCCGGCACTCATCAGCAGCACCCCGCAAAGAAGCATAAGAATACATAGTTTTTCAAAATCAAATCCTTTAACGGCCTCAACGGCCTTCGCATTTTTTTGAGGGACCATGTCTTTTAAACTCCGGTATGTCAATCAGGTTTGAAGTACAAATTATCGTATAAATAGAGGGCGAGTAACAATATCCCATAAACACTAAAAAAGAAATTAAACACAGGTTGCGACAAGGTCAACGGAAGGAAGACAAAAGATGTCAAAAATCATTTCATACAAACACAATTACGAAAAACGTAAACTTGCCTTCCGCCCCCATGATTACAAGATGTTATCTACAACAATGAATGTTTAAGTTGATTGACAAAACAACAGGGGAGGGACATTATCTGCGGCGCGGAAAATACCGGTTGCGAGGTATTTTATTTCAATTATTAAACGGAGGTGCTGATGTCTTTCAACTCTACTGTCGCTCCTGTCAAGCGGGGCAAGAGTGACGCTATTCTGGACTGGCTCCAGATGTTTTCAGGGGTGGCTCTTATCATTTTTGTATTTATGCATATGAGCCTTGTTTCAAGTGTGATTTTCAGTCCATCAATCATGGACACCATTGCTCATACTTACGAGGAAAACTACATGGCCCAAATCGGCGGGCCGCTCCTTTTCCTGCTCTTCCTTTTTCATTTCTACCTTGCAGCGCGCAAGATTCCCTTCAGACTTGAAGGCCAGAAAACCATCTGGAAACACGCAAAAATGCTCAAGCATCGCGATACATGGCTTTGGATTGTGCAGGTGGTTTCCGCCATGCTGATTCTGGTCATGGGTGCTATTCACATGTGGGCTGTGCTAAGCGACTTGCCCATTACAGCGGCTCGCTCTGCTGAGCGTATCCAGTCCGGCCCTTGGATTTTCTTTTACCTTGTACTGGCTCCGTTGGTGGTTATGCACGTTGTTGCCGGCCTCTATAGAATTGCGGTTAAATGGGGCTTCATCAAGGATTACCAGCGCGGTGGGCTGAACAAGTTTGCCACCGGTCTGGCTGTATTCTTCATCTGCATCGGCCTGGCCACTCTGGCCCGCTTTATGACTCTCAGTACATAGATTTTCTGCTGCAACCCTTTGCGGAAAAGCCGTCTACTTTGATGAAGTGGACGGCTTTTTTATGTTCCGCTTTCCATTGCCTGATTCTCAAACCAATGATATTGGTCAGACCAATTGTTCAAAAATAAAAATTGGTAGGACCTATTATGGATTCAACAAATCCTGCAAAAACAGTGCACCAATCAGTGGCCCGGCAGATTGCCGAGCTGATTGAATCGGGCAATCTCAAAAAAGGAGATAAGCTACCTGCTGAAAGGACCTTAGCTGAAAGGTTCAAGGTTTCCAGAAGTTCGATACGTGAAGCGATTAAGTCTCTTGCACAAAAAAATCTGGTTGAAAGCCGCCGGGGAGATGGAACCTATATTCTCGCAGAAATGGACGCTGACATCTTTGATGCATTCACCACCGCTTTCAGCGACCAGAAAAAAAGAATAAGCGACATTTTCCAGTTCAGAAGAGTGATTGAGCCGGAAATTGCCGCGCTGGCAGCTGCTTCAATGAATGATGAAACACTCAACCGCTTAAAATTGATAGTCTGCGACCAGCAGATGAAATCCCAGAGCGGCAAGAACAGCAGCGACCTTGATGCCCTGCTGCACCGTGAAATTGCCAAGGCCACCGGGAACTCCATTTTCCCGGAAATGATGCAGGCCCTTGAGCAGATAATGGATGAAAGCCGCTCGGAAATTCTGCAACCGCCCGCAAGACAGCAGGCTTCCATCGCTGCGCATTTCAAAATCCTCGAAGCATTTGAAAACCGCGACCCGGCAATGGCCCGCGAAACCATGCGCAAGCACATAGCTGAAGTCGAAGAAGCGGCAACAGGCCGTAATCAACCTGAATAACCTGTAGCTAAAAGTAGAGGAAGAACTGATGTTTTCTACCTTACTGATTTTCGTTGTACTTGGTATTTTCGCCGGAATTCTGGCAGGACTGCTCGGTATCGGCGGCGGACTGGTCATTGTGCCTATTCTCGTCTTCGCCCTGCCCCCGCTGGGTATCCCGGAAGTTCACCTGATGCATATCGCACTGGGAACCTCCCTTGCGAGCATCATCTTCACTTCCATCTCCAGCATGCGCTCACACAATAAGCGCGGAGCCGTGCGCTGGGATATTTTCAAAACCATCACACCGGGAATTATTGTAGGAACATTTCTCGGTTCCCTTTCCACTTCATTCATGAATACCAATTTTCTGAAGGCCGTCTTCGTGATTTTCCTCTACTACGTAGCCTCGCAGATGCTTTTCGGACTTAAACCCAAGGCATCGCGACAGGTTCCCGGTTCCAAAGGGATGTTTACCGCCGGTAGCGTGATAGGAATATTTTCCAGCCTTGTGGGTATCGGTGGCGGAACCCTTTCCGTGCCCTTCCTGACCATGTGCAACATCGTCATCCATACCGCCATCGGCACAGCTGCGGCCATAGGATTACCCAT
This sequence comes from Desulfovibrio sp. JC022, assembly GCF_010470665.1. Taxonomy (NCBI): domain Bacteria; kingdom Pseudomonadati; phylum Thermodesulfobacteriota; class Desulfovibrionia; order Desulfovibrionales; family Desulfovibrionaceae; genus Desulfovibrio; species Desulfovibrio sp. JC022. The sequence goes on from NZ_VOPZ01000007.1 coordinate 376,396, forward strand.
CGCATTAGCAGGGACAGCCGGATATATTTGGACCGGGCTGGGCGTAGAAGGACTGCCTCCCTACTGCTTCGGCTATGTATACCTGCCCGCCTTGATCGGGATTGTTTCAGCAAGTATGCTGACAGCGCCCATCGGTGTGCGGCTGGCTCACAGCCTGCCCGTCGACAAGCTCAAAAAGATTTTCGCAGTGCTGCTTATTATCGTAGCAACCCGTATGTTAATTACTATTTTTTAGTATTTTAAGGAGAATCCACATGAAAGAAGTACGCGACAACGCACGTGATTTGATGAAAGGCTATTGCAAAGTATGCCCGGTCTGTAACGGCAAAGCCTGCGTGGGCGAAGTTCCCGGTATGGGCGGCCTTGGCACTGCGGCAAGCTTTAAAAATAATGTAAAAGCCCTTGAAGACCTGAAACTGAACATGCGCACCATCCATGAATTCAGCGAGCCGGACACCTCGGTGAATATCATGGGCATTGACCTTGATATCCCGGTCATTGCCGCCCCCATCGGTGGAGTTGAATTCAATATGGGCGGCAAAATAAGCGAACAGGTTTACGTCACCAACAAACTCAAAGGCTGCAAGGATAAAGGCATCATCGGCTGTACCGGAGACGGCGTACCGCCCTTTATCCATGAAAGCGGATTTGCAGCGATTAAAGATGTTGCAGGCCATGGCATTCCCTTCATCAAACCGTGGGAAGACAAAGAATTAAACGAAAAACTCCAAAAAGCTGAAGAAACCGGAAGTAAGATCATCGGCATGGACATTGACGCCGCCGGACTGATCACCCTCAAAAAAATGGGCCGTCCGGTCACCCCCAAATGCATGCGTAAACTGCGTGAAATCATCGAATCCGTAAATGCGGACTTCATCCTCAAGGGCATTATGACCCCGGATGAAGCACGCATGGCAATTGACGCCGGAGCCAAGGGAATTGTTGTTTCCAACCACGGCGGGCGCGTGCTCGACTCCTGCCCCGGCACAGCGGAGGTACTCTTTGAAATCTCCCGTGCAGTGGCCGGACAGTGTTGCGTAATGGTCGACGGCGGCGTGCGCACAGGAAGCGATGTGCTCAAAATGCTGGCCCTCGGCGCAGATGCGGTCATGATCGGACGCCCCTTCTCCATTGCGACCATGGGCGGCTTACAGGAAGGTGTGGAAAAATATATCGACCAACTCAAATCCGAACTCACCGCCGCTATGGTTCTCACCGGAACTGAAAAAGCAAGCTTTGTGGATATAAGAGTTTTGTACCGTTAATGGACCAACATCCAGCGAGGCAGAACTTCAAATGAAGTTTTGCCTCATTTTTTTGGCCATTCATCAAGTTAAATTTATTTGATTTCTTTTGAGTAACCCAAAAAATATATTTTAGGTGTTGACGTACAGCTTTAGCAGAGTTATCTTTTAATCAAAGGCAGAGGTAGTTGTTCCAAACGCAACTTGCAACCAACCCTCAAGACGGGAGTGAAATCGATTTGATATCACTTTCTAAAAGCGAGTCTCTAAGCGAGGCTCAATTCGAGGGGAGCCTACCGCGAGAGTTCTTTTAAGACCTCCAACGGGCCCACGGAGAGATTGGAAATCGCCGGTTATCCCGGCAAATGCGAAAACGGACCCCCTCTTCTAAGGCAAAACGGATTAAGTTTAACTTTGTAACCAACCATTAAATCGGTTTAGACGCGTAGTAGATAACATCAAAACAACCGCTAATCTTGGTTGAAACGCGTACTTTAGGTAATACTAAAAGCAAACCGTTAACATGTGGTTAGGACACTGTTCCAATCAATCTGTAAAACATGTTTTAAAGCCCCCCGGACGGAACTTAAGTTCCATCCGGGGTTTTCTTTTTGTCAATTTTTATAGACATCTGTTGGACAGAACACGCCACATGTGTCATTATTAAGAGCATCACAAACATATAAACTTGATAGTTTGAGCCTGTCTTACAAACCAGCATGAAAGAGACATGAAAAAGTTTTTTTACCTCATAACCAAATACATAACATCTGTATTATCCATTCTGCTTTTATTGCACGGGATATCTTATGCTGATCCGCTGACAATTGGCTATATTGAACTTCCACCCTACTACTTTACAAACGCCCAGCATCAACCGGATGGTTTTTTATTACATCTTACCAAAAAAATTATGAATAAAGCAGGATGCGAATGCACCTACAAAAGTATGCCATCAAAAAGGATATTACATACAATCAGAAAAGGGGGGTCTTTTGCATCAATTGGATGGTTCAAAACACAAGATCGCGAAGAATACGCTAAATTTTCGCAACCTATCTACAAAAATAAACCAATTGGTATATTTCTAAGAAAAAAAGACTATAAAAAATTTAGTCGACACAAAACACTGAAAGAACTTCTGGAACAAAATAAATTCAAAACTGGGTATATTGCCGGGCATTCCATGGGTAAATATATCGACACCTTGCTGGACAAACATTCCCACTCAGTCCACGCATTATCCGGTACAACTCAACAACTTGTAAGAATGCTCCATGATGGGAGCATTGATTTTTGCCTTCTGGCACCAATAGAGACTTCTAAAATTATCCAGCAGTCCAGCTACCGGGAAGATGAATTCTATTTCATGTCCATGGCCGACATAACCAAAGGAAACACACGTCACCTAATCTTTTCCAGAAATGTTTCAGATGAAACAATTGAAAAGATAAATACTGCCATCGATGAAATAATGAATGAGACAGACGAACACGAAATAGATTAAAGTTATCCATATATAAAACAGAGGACATAAAACATATTCATCATCCTCGTTTGAAACTTTTTCAAAACGAGGGCTTCTTTTTTTATTGCAAGCAACAATACAAGTTTTATTTATATCCGTTAGATGCTACATAATCTCACTTTCAGATGAACAGACACATAGCTACAGCAGGATATAAATGTCAGGACATTTCAAAAACATTTATTTTTCAAGAAATTACGCAACGTTAGCTTTCGCCATACTTTCCATTTTCATATTTAATGGAAACACCGGTTGCGGTACATCCCCAAACCATCATCCTTTTGTGAAAACTCAAGCTGCTGATTACAGTGGGTTAAGCTGGACGCAGGCATATGATGCATTTCACGCGCTAATGCAAAAACAATATGCATTCAGTGACTGGAAAAGTATTAATTGGAACACGCTTGACAACACTATCCGCCCAAAAGTCGTTGCAGCCGAAGCAGCAGTAAATGCAGACAATTACATTAATGCTTTACTTGAATACACCAGATCAATACCTGATGGACATGTCACTTGGAACTCTACGGCTATTAATGGTATTACTACAAACACGAAAGGGACTTACGGTCTCGGAATTATCGGTTTAGATGATGGAAAAGTTATAGCTAACTTTGTAAAAGCCGGAGGACCAGCCAATGCCGCCGGAATTGATGTCGGCTCCGAAATTACTCATTGGGATGGCGTCCCCATTGCCACAGCAGTATCACAAGCATCTACAATATGGCGCCCCAATCCAGCTTCTATAGCAACAAATGAACATACCATTCTCGAACAATACAGAGCTCTCGCTTTGGACCCCGTCGGCACCAATATTACCGTTACATATTTTAAAGCAGACGGTACCGGACCATTTGTAACTCCAGCATTGGCGGCTGCAGATGACGGTGGAGAAGTTGAATTCAGGACAAGGCTTTGGGACCGCGTGGATGAAGCCGACCCGATCAAATACGAAGTACTTGCCAGCGGGTACGGTTATATACAGCTCGGCACGCTGGAAAGCGATGATATTTCTTTTGATCAACTCTTTGATAAGTTCAAAGAGGCAATGGAATTCCTGACCGGAAGAAATGTTCCGGGAATTATCATTGATCTTCGGGCAAACGGCGGAGGGTCAGATGAGCTCGCAGCCAAGATCTCAGGATTTTTTTATTCTGAAAGAACATTTTACGAATACCAGAATATCTACAATGCCTACAATGAACAGCGCGAAATACTTCTACCAAGTCCTGATGACACCTACATACTGGGCTGGGGACTTCCGTTGAACATAATGCCGCAATATCCCCAATTCAGAGGCCCAATAGTAGGCATCGTAAACCCGGACAGCGTCAGCTCTGCTGAAGGGGTAGCAATGACCATACAAAACCTCGAGAACGGCTACATTGTAAGTTTTTACGGAACAAACGGATCATTTGGAATGACCGGGGGAGAAGCCAAAATACCCCTCGGATATACAATCAGTTTTCCCAATGGACAATCACTGGACATAAATAAAGAAGTACAACTGGACAGCCAAAACGGAATTGGCGGAATTACGCCTGACGTTCGAGTCCCAAAGACATCAGCCAGAATGATAGATTACGCCAATAGGGTTGATACCGAACTGGCCTATGCAGTAGATTTTCTAAACTCGTTGTAAGGTTGAATTCCTACCGCCGCTTCTTCGGCATGGCGGCAGTGCAAACCCAATCCAGCACCAGAGGTGGATTCACATTGTAATTAAGGGACTCCTGCGCCTTGCCAAGCACAAGGTCGAGCCTGCGCAATCCTTTGGCATCAAATAACCCTGAAAGGGCGTTGGCAGCAGAAGTTGATTGGGGATTTAGAAGTGCGTTCTTGAGTTCCCGCTGACAGCCCATGACCACCTGCAAGCCCATTTCTTTATCCAGCGCGCCTTTTGCGGAAGTACGCGCAAACCAGCCCTGACCGGAACGCCAGAAATGGACCATGGCATTGACCCACTGCGCCACTTCCGGGGAATTCTGCTGATCTGTAGGCCAAGCAAGGGTAATCACCCAGCTTCGGGAGACAAGGGTTTCGAGCAGTCGCTCACGCTGCGGTGCAGTGAGAACAAAAACGTTACCGGGGCGGGGTTCTTCAAGAGTCTTGAGCAGCGCGTTGGCAGAGTTGCCGTTTAGGTGTTGCGCCTCACGGACCACGGTAACACGGGTGCCGCCGCCATGGGGAGGTTGTCCCCAGACCGGGAGAAGTTCACGAATAGAGTCTACGGAAATATCCTGCTTCAGTCCGGTGCCGCTATCATTTTCTTCACGATCGATAAGTAAAAAATCGTTAAAAGCATTATCTGCAATCTGCTGGCAGGACTGGCAGGTTCCGCACGGGTCCTGACCGTTCTCACAGTTCAGCACGCAAGCCCAGTAACGAGCCATGTCCATACGCTCATCAGCACTGCCGCCTTCAATCAGCAAACATTGCGGAGGCTTCTGGGCCAGCTTCGCAAATCTGGGCAGAACCAGATTCTGCCTCGAAGCAGTTTCTTTAATAGATGTGAACATGGTGTGCCAGCAACAAAGCCTAATAAAAGATTCTGAAAGATGGGATCTGGTAGAGGTAGATTGTTAAAACAATCTACCTCTACCAGTAATCAAAGTAAGCAATATTATCTTACAATAGTCTGAGCGCGGTCGGGACCGACAGAGACTATGCCGACTTTTACGCCGGAGAGTTCTTCAATGCGTGCAATGTAGTTACGCGCGGCTTCGGGCAGCTCATCGTAGCTGGAAGCCTTGGTGATATCTTCATCCCAGCCGGGCATGGATTCATAAACGGGCTTGACGTGAGCCATGCCGTTCTGTTCCTGCGGGGGATAATCGACTTTTTCACCGCGATACTCGTAAGCAACGCAGATTTTGATTTCTTTAAGACCGGAAAGAACGTCCAGCTTAGTCAATGCGAACTCGGTGAGATCACAGAGTCTTGCGGTTTCACGCAGGACAACCATGTCCAACCAGCCGCAGCGGCGCTTACGTCCGGTGGTTGCACCAAACTCGTGACCGTTCTTCTGCAATGTTTCACCGATTTCGTCGAACAGTTCGGTTGCGAAAGGCCCGGCACCAACACGAGTGGTGTACGCCTTGCAGATACCGATGATACGTTCCAGCTGGCGAGGACCGCATCCGGCACCTGCTGCTGCGTTACCGGAAACAACATTGGAAGAGGTAACAAACGGATAGGTTCCGTGATCGATATCAAGATGCACGCCCTGTGCTCCTTCGAAAAGCACGTCCTTGCCTTCCTTGTTTACATCCTGAATAATGGATGAAACATCAGCAAGATAAGGTGCTACCCTTTCTGCGATGGGCAGGATTTCCTGATATACCTTTTCAGCATCAAGAGCTTCGACATTGAAAAGTTTTTCAAAAAGAACGTTCTTTTCCTGAAGACCGGCCACGATTTTTTCACGCAGCAATTCAGGATCAGCGAGATCGGCGGCACGGATACCGCAACGGTTCATTTTATCTTCGTAGCAGGGACCGATACCGCGACCGGTGGTTCCGATCTTGTTATCAGCGGATTTAAGGGATTCGCGGCAATTGTCCATCAGTCTGTGGTACGACATGATAATCTGTGTTTTCTTACTGATCATCAAACGCTCAGGGGATACGTCCACGCCCTTTTCGGCGAGTCCGTCAATCTCCTTGAGAAAAACCTCGGGGTCGAGTACTACCCCGTTACCGATGAGGCACTTTTTACCTTGATGAAGAACCCCGGACGGGATGAGATGCAGGATACACTGCTCTCCTTCCACAACAAGTGTGTGACCGGCGTTGTTTCCACCCTGGAAACGTACAATCGCACCTGCTTGTTCGGCGAGCATATCAACGATTTTGCCCTTGCCTTCGTCCCCCCACTGGGTTCCCACGATTACGGTATTAGCCATTACTAATGTGCTCCTTCTACAGTATTTCCGCATGCACTTGACTTAAGGCATGGAATTCTTGCTGTAATTTGATTACTTGATAGCGGCACTACGTCTGACGTATATTAACAGGAACGGGCCTGTCGCTCATAAATTAAAATCCGTTAAGGCCGCCCAAGACTATCTGCTTACCTGCTGTTAATACCCCCTTTGGAGGAGGTATGCCAGTACTAAGCACGGCAGACGGGTTTTAATGCGTAAAAAATCTTTAGGGGAAATGTCAATACATCAAAGCAAATTAAATGACCCAAAAACGGGTATTTTGACACTTTTTTCACAACATATTTTCAATATTGTTGTGTACTTGGCGTTATTATCCCTTTTTTATTACATTTATTCAGTAAAATATGTCATTCCCCTTCCCGGCACAATCCGGGTTGCCGCAGTGAACACTGAACGTGTCTTTCCTAAACTTTCCCCATGGGGTCCCGGATTTGAACGTGAACTGGTCGACGAATTTATAGAATTCATCAACACAGACCTTGATATCAAGGCCTATGCTACCCATGATGAAGCCTTTGAAGCCCTGACCAAAGGAAAGGCCGATATCATGCTGGCCACCGGGTACAATCCTGACTTAAAAGCAACCACAACTCCGCTGCTTACGGGGCCTGTTTATGAAAAGGACCCAGCGGCAATGCTGCACCACATCCGCAGATTTGAACTACGCACTCCATTTGAGCTCTGCGATCAGGAAGTTTTTGTCCCCGCCCATTCAGGATTGGTAAAAACTTTCACCAATCTCAGCGAACAGCTCGACTGTCTGCCAACCATGATCAGCGGCAGCGATGCCGTCCATCTGGAACCGCTGCTGCAATACAATAACAATAAGACAATGCGTTTCCATCTGGTGGAGTCCGGCACGTTCAAGCCCATTAGACCGTTCCTGCATAAACTCAGGATCACCGATTATTTCGGAGATGAGCTGGAATACAGATGGTACCTGCGCAAGGATGTCCACGGCCTTGGCCAAAAATCTGAAGACTACTGGCATCTGGTAACCACCAACGGCACCATTGAGGATTTACAGGAAAAATATTTTGGTTTTATCCCGGATGAGACAGACTTTTATGATCTTTATTCCCTGCGCAAAGATATCCGGGAAAAACTGCCCCGCTACCGTAAATATATCCTCAAGGCCGCGAAAAAATACAATATCGATCCGCTGCTGCTCACTGCGGTTATGTATCAGGAATCCCGCTTTGACCCGCTGGCACGCAGCAAAACCGGGGTTCGCGGACTCATGCAGCTCACTAACGATACCGCTCAACTTTTAGGGTTAACAAGCAGACTGGACCCTAAACAGGCAATTAACGGCGGAGCCCGCTACCTGAGATTTATCTGGGACAAGCTGGAAAGCCGCGATGTAGACGGCTGGGACCGCTGGCTGTTTACTCTTGCGGCCTACAATCAGGGTTTAGGCCATGTTTACGATGCCATTGATATTGCCAAGTATACCAGCAGACATCCGGGCACATGGCGTTCTCTCAAACAGGTTTTTCCGCTGCTGACCCGCACCAAATACCATTCCAAAACAAAACACGGCTACACACGTGGGTATGAAGCCGTGGATTATGTTGATAGCATTCGCTACTATTATTATATCATGAATGGATTAGCTATCCTTCCTGGGCTGGAGTCTGATTACCTTGCTCCCCTTGCTACCGCCCGCTGAACCGCCTGATTTGTTCCCCGGCTTTGAGCCGAACAAATCATCCTCACCCTTACCGGGAATAAAATCCGGACGTGGAGACATGGATTCCGGCCCGGCAGTCTGGGCCCAATGATAATTAAAGAGCTGGTTTTTAAGCCGCACAGCCTGTATCATTCCGAATACAACTGCGGCCTCTTCCCATTTACGGGTGGGCTCGAAATTGGAAACTTCAGCTTCGTACTTATTCCATAACTCTGTAAGAGAAGCCTCATCGTAGGCATTGAGCTGTTTTGCCAATTTCAACAAAGCCTTTTCCATATAACCTTCTGACATATATTCTCCCAATAAAGTGCTGTAACTGAATCTCATGGAAAAATTTAAGTTTTTTCCTGCGCACTGGATCAAATTTAACCTACAAAAAGATTGCCGGGACCGCAATTCAAAATTGCCCGTCGGAAAAGGGTGTGCTATGAGCGGCTTACCACAAGGCAACAATTCACGGAGAACAACAATGAGTGATCTTAAAAAGATGTACAAAACCTTGCAGCAGGACCCTTTTCCCGCTGACATGACCGTTACCCTCGGCGACCAGAAACTGACCTTCAAAAAAAGGACCTGGGAAATCGACGGCGAAACCAAGGGACTTCGTTACGGCGAAAACCCGGATCAGCCCGCAGCACTTTATGAGCTGGTTTCCGGCGGACTAGAATACGACGGCATCAAATTTCGCGGCGAAGGACAGGGACTTGTTTCCGCACTCACCGAAGAGCACATGATTCAGGCGGGCAAGCATCCCGGCAAAACCAACCTGACCGATGTGGACAACGCCCTGAACATCCTGCAATACCTCACCGCCAAGCCTGCGGCTGTTATCCTTAAGCATAACAACCCCTGCGGTGCATCATGGTCTGAAGAAGGCGTAGGTGTAGCCCTGCGTAATGCTTTTCAGGCCGACCGTATTGCCGCATTCGGCGGAGCCATTGTAGTCAACCGTCCTTTCACTATGGAAGCGGCTGAAGTTGTCGACAGTGCATATTTTGAAGTTGTTGCTGCTCCTTCTTTTGAAGAGGGAACCCTCGAAGTGCTCAAGAAACGCAAAAACCTGCGCATCCTTCAGATTCCCGGCATTGCCGATCTGGAAAAAATGCTCGGCCAGCCTTTCCTTGATGTAAAATCACTCATGGACGGCGGTATGGTTGTGCAGTTCTCTTTCCGCAACCGTATCCTCGACGCTGAAGATTTCATCCCCGCCACTGCTGAAAAAGACGGTTCCAGCTTCTCTTCCCGCGCTCCTTCCAAGCAGGAAACAGATGACATGCTCTTCGCATGGGCTGTTGAAGCAGGTGTAACCTCCAACTCCGTAATTTTTGCCAAAGACGGCGTAACCACTGCCATCGGCACCGGTGAACAGGACCGCGTAGGTTGCGTTGAGCTGGCTGTGACCAAGGCACGCATCAAGTACGCTGACGGACTCTGCTTTGAAAAATTCAAGATGTCTCTTTTCGAGCTGAAGCTTAAAGCCCTCAAAGACGAACAGGCCGCCAAGGATCTCGCTGAGATCGAACAGGCCGCAGTTGAAGCCAAGGGCGGACTTAAAGGTTCCGTGCTGGTTTCTGACGGTTTCTTCCCCTTCCGCGACGGCGTAGATATGTGCATGGCGCAGGGCATCACCGCCATTGCCCAGCCCGGCGGTTCCATTCGCGACCACGAAGTGATTCAGGCTACCAACGAAGCCTCACCGCAGGTCGCCATGGTCTTTACCGGCCAAAGATCTTTTAAGCATTAAGAAAATGCCTCCGGCGTCTGGGGAAGGAAAACTTTTCGAAAAAGTTTTCCTTCCCCAGACCCCATCCTTTCCAAACTTTTTAATAAGGCTTCGCCGCTTCGAATCTCAAATTTATTTTAGCTTAGGCCTGCCATTTCAATAGTTAAACATTTATGTTAAGAATGCCCGGATGTCTTTTCAGACGTTCGGGGTTTATTTTTTTTTACGACTTACAAGTTAGAACATTTCTTCCACCTGATTGCGAGCAGGCGGAGTGCGGGAAACGTTTACTGTACAAGCAAACACAGCAGTTCCCGGAAGGATTTACATGTCCCTATTCAAGGAAGGACGTTACGTAGCGCCCGGAAATATTGTGGAATTCATGCATGGCAACCAGCCACAGCTAGCATTTGTCATGGAAGAGCAATCCGGAAAGCTCAAACTCTACACCATCAACAAGCGTGAAACCAAGATGCCCGCAGCACGGGTACTTCCTTGGATCGGACCGCAATATTCCGCATCGGCATCCCGTCAGGAAATGCTGGACTACATGGTCGCCCATCAGGAAAAACGGGGCGAGCTTCAAGCCGGACTTGATACCATGGAAATCTGGGATCTGGCTCAGGGTGAACTTGAAAAAGCACCCCTGAACTGGTTCGCAGGACTTCTCTGGGAAAAGCCGGATGCCGACCAGATCTCCGCCCTTGGACGGGCCATGATCGCGGCCAAAACCCACTTTAAATTTCAGCCTCCTGAATTCATCATCTACACTCAGGAAAAAGTTGATCTCCGCCTGAAACAGCAGGCCGAAGAAAAGGCTCATGAAGAGATTATGAGTGTAGGTCAGGACCTTTTCAAAAGGATCTGGACCGCCCGTGAATCCGGCGGAAAAATCAGACCGGACCAGATTCCGGCCATGTCCGAGGAAATTGCCGAAGGGCTTAAATCCTTTCTCATGGACAGAGTTTCCGGATTGAATGAAGATAAATCCAACAAAATGTGGTCCGCCCTGCGCAAAGGATTGCCTGACCACCCCCATCTGCCGTTGCTGCTTGCTCAAGGCTGGGGAATCGTGCATCCGCACCACAACTATCTGCTGGATGAAGCGGATTACGCTTTTGACGACAGCTGGTCCGCTGAACACAGCAATGAAATTGGCAAACTGATCAAAGCTGTGGAAACAAAAGCCGGCGATCCCTGCCCATTGCCTATGCGCAGCATCGATTCCGCCACCACCAAAGATATTGATGACGCCTTCAATCTCGTGAAAAAGGAAGACGGCGGATACACCTTGACCATTGCTCTTGCCCGCCCCTGTATGGATTGGAACTTCGATTCTGACCTTGATCAGGCAGTCATGAATCGCGGAACCAGCGTGTACTTACCTGAAGGCACCAGCCACATGATGCCCGAAGCTCTCGGTATCGGGGCGTTCAGCCTCTTTTCCGGGGAAGTACGCCCGGCCCTGATCACGACTTTTGAACTGGATGCACAAGGAATTCTGCAATCGGTTTCTCCCCATAATGGCTGGGTTAAGCTCACTGACAACTCCACCTACCTTGCAGTGGAACAGATGCTCGAAGAAGGCAGCGACGATGAAATGGCTCTCGCATTTGAGCTTTCTGAAAAACTGCTTCAGGAACGCATCAAACACGGTGCAATTGTCATCCGCAGGCCCGAACCGGAACTGTCCCTTGAAGGCTGGCCTCAGCAGACCAAAGTTATCATGTCTTCCAAAGAGAAGACTACCCGCGCGGACCAGATTATCAGCGAATTCATGATCCTCGCCAACTCCGGGCTGGGTAAATTTGCCGAAGAAAATGATTTCCCCCTGCTTTATCGCACGCAGGACATAGCTTTACCCTCCGATCTGAGCGGAATTATTACCGAACCGCACGAAATTTTTATGCGGGTGCGTCAGATGGTTCCCCCTCAGATGGATACCACACCCAAAAAACACGCCACACTGGCAGTGACCGGATACAGCCCGATCACTTCACCGCTGCGCCGCTACGCGGACTTCATCAACATGGCCCAGCTCTGCCATTACCTTGTAGAAGAAAAACCTAAGTGGGATGCGGAAGGTTTAAAAGCACTTGCCGACAATTTGCAGATACGTTTGCAGTCGGTAATCAAAATCCAGAGATTCAGGCCCCGCTACTGGAAGCTTCTTTATCTGGCCCAGAACAGAAAAGGGTGGCACCATGCTGTTGTAGTGGATGACAACGGTCCTCTTGCTACGCTGGCCATGCCTGAAATCCAGATCAACGTAAGGGTTCCCCGGCCCATGCTGGGTGACAAACTCTACCCCGGTCAGGGCTTTCAGATTCGCTTTAATAAAATCGACCCGCTGACCAATGAACTGCGTGTTGTAGAAGCTATGGAAGAATAAATTTCAAGGAGAGGAGATGCTTATTTCCAGTTGTTTTTTTAACGGAAATTAGCATAATGTAATTTCGGTTTTTTTAAGTCGCACAAGACTTTAAATGCCGTCATCAAACGGAAACTTACTGGCAGCCCGGACTATACCGCATAGGGGAAAACAGCGGTAAGTTGACCCGGCAGACCTGAAACGAAAAAGACTTAAAGGAGTTCGCGCATGCTCTGGATATTCTGGCTGGTTTTCGCCTATTTTCTGGGATCTATTCCCTTCGGACTTTTTATCGGAAAGATTTGCTACAACATAGACATCCGCACAGCAGGAAGTAAAAGCACCGGAGCCACCAATGTGGCCCGTCTGTGTGGATTCAAATACGGCGTGGCCGCACTTGTTCTAGATGTCGCCAAAGGCTTCGTCCCTGTGCTCATGGCCTACCAGTACAGCCACAACTGGATTTTTATTTCACTTGTAGCCGCAGCAGCCGTTATCGGACATGTATTTTCTATCTTTATGGATATGAAGGGCGGCAAGGCAGTGGCTACCACCATCGGAGTATTTCTGGCACTAGCCCCGGCGGCAACACTTTACTCCATCGTAATGCTACTGGCCGTAATAGCCCTTTCCGGATTTGTTTCCATGGGCTCGCTTACTTTTGCAGTAGCCCTGCCCTTCTTCTCGTTGGTGACAGGCCATATCGGCATGGTCCCGCTGGCCTGCGGAATGACCCTGCTCCTCTTCTGGACCCACCGGGAAAACATCAAACGTCTGGCTAAAGGCGAAGAAAATTCTTGGAAAAAGAAAAAATAACTACGCACACTATTCAATACCACAATGAAAAAAGGGAGCCGATCGGCTCCCTTTTTTTATTAAAATTTATCCCTATACTTTTCCCTGATCTCCATTATCTTTTCAAGATTCTCGAAGAAAAGATCAACCAAGGCAGGATCAAACATAGTCTCCCTCTTTGACTTCAGGAACTCCAACGCCCGGTCAACTTCCCAAGACTCCTTATAAACCCTATCGCTGCAGAGCGCATCAAAGACATCTGTAATACAGATTATGCGCCCTGCTATGCTGATTTCTTCACCCTTCAAGCCTTGAGGATACCCCGAGCCATCCCAGTACTCATGATGTTCGTGGGCAATGGTTGCAGCCGCCTTAAGCAATTTACGATTGCTGGCCCGAAGAATGTTGTACCCAATTTCAGTGTGACTGCGCATGACTGCCATCTCTTCGTCGCTCAGCTTACCCGGCTTGAGCAGAATTGAATCCGGAATGCCGATTTTGCCCACATCATGCATGGGAGATGCATAGTAAAGTTCATCCACCTTTACCGGGTCGAGGCCGACAGCCATCCCCAGAATACGGGCAATTTCCGAAACGCGAATTACGTGAAATGCGGTTTCCTTGGAGCGAAATTCCACCACCTCGCCAAGCATGCGCACTATTTCTTTCTGGGTATCAAGAATTTCCTGATTGAGATAGATATTGTCAAAGGCAACACCTACGTTATCCGAAAAGATTTTCAGCAAATCCTCATCCTGTTCGCTGAATTCATTTCCGCAATTTTCCACATAAAGAAGGTGGGAACCCATCTGATGGGTAGGCAGGTAACCGATATAGTCATTGTTCGCGAAACAACCACATCCTTGTTCACGGACACTCTCTAGTTGCTCCCTGGTTTGTTGGGACAAAACAGGACACTCTTCAATTGATGAATTACAAGTTGCATACTTACCGGTAGAGGCAATAATCCTCATACTTTCCTTATCCGGGCTGGAAACAGCAACACCGTCACCCTCCAGATAAACAGAATCGCGCAAACCTATAAGCGAAATAACCTGCGTAAGTACGCCTTGTGCCAAACGCCCCACAGACTGCTGCTGAAAAAGGCTGCCGGAAGCTTCAATAATATGCTTCAACCCCTTACGGTTCTGCTCAATCACCTGAAGATCCCGATAGGACCGCAATGACGAAAGAACTGACGTGAATAAACGCTGAGCAGTCAATTCAGCCTTATGCTTATAATCATTGATGTCATATTCGATAATAACCTGACGCTCTGGAGCCTGCCCCGGCTGTCCGGTACGCAAAATAATGCGAACCATGGAATTCTTCATTTCTTCACGTATGGTCCTGACCAGTTCCAGCCCGGCGTGATTGGTCTCCATGACCACATCAAGAAGAATCACCGCGATATCAGGGTGCTCCTTCAGAACAGTAACAGCTTCCTCAGCTGAATACGCACTCAAAAACTCCAGCCCGGCCCCTTCAAAGGCAAAGTCATCCAAAACTAAACGGGTTGTGCTATGTACATCATCTTCATCATCAACGATAAGTATCTTCCAATTCTTAGCTTTTCTTCCCCCGGTTTCTTCGGGAGTCTCATCGGCAAAGAAGAGCTCATCATTATCAACCGGATTAGATCCATCTACCATAACCTGACCTCACTTGAAAATCACAGGGGAATTGCCAGCGTAAAAACAGCTCCGCCTTCATCCGAACAGGAAACATCGACATTCCAATTATAGCCGCTGGTAATTCGGTTTACAATACTTAACCCCATTCCAACGGCTTCCGGTTTTGTCGTAAAAAAAGGATCAAAAATATAAGGCAAATCTTCATCAGAAATGCATGATCCATTATCCGAGACAACCAGCTTACAAAAATTTTCTTCTACTTTGGCCTCGACACTGACACGTGGTTCCTTCTCATCAGCAAAAACAACCGCATTATTAACAAGCTCGATTACCACCTTTGAAAGCAGGTCCGGGCGTGAATCCACTCTCTGCTGCGTAAAATCCGTAGTGAACTGAACATCCTTCCCAAGCTCTTGCGCATACTCCCGGCAAAGCTCCATCGCTTTTTCGGAAACCTCTTTAATATCCGCACTGCAATGATCACAACGATCTATAGCAGCAAAAGAGGAAACACTGTTCACGATATTTTCCAGTCGGGCTGCTTCATGGGAGATAGTTTCAAGATACTCTGCCGCCTCGGAATCAGGGCCCAGCTTACGGGCGGCAATATTGACAAACCCGTTGATAGTCATGGTCCGGTTGCGAATCTGGTGGGCAACAGACTTAGCCATCTGAGCAAGGCTTTCGCGGTTAAGTTCAATTTTGCGCAAATCTCGGTAGGACCGAAGGGCCGTAGTCATAGATGTGGTCAACCTTCTTGAAGTCAACTCCGCCTTCTGCCAGTAATCATTGATGTCCAGCTCAGTAATGACCTTATGCTCCGGAGCAAAACCGGGCTGCCCGGTCCTGAGAATAATCCTGATGAACTGATTGTTCAATTCATTCCTGACTCTGTGAGCAACATCAAGTCCGGCGGTATTAGTCTCCATAACGACATCAAGAAGGACCACAGCAAAATCAGGATCTACTTTAAGAATATCTATTGATTCCTCGCCTGAATGTGCACTGACAAAATCTAAGGGGCGCCCCTCAAACGCAAAGTCCCCAAGAACCATTCTGGTCATGGAATGAACATCCGGCTCATCATCAACAATCAACACCTTCCACGGTTCAACCTCACGAACCGTAGACTCTGCTGATTCCTCACCGGAAAAAAGTAATTCATCATCTGCGAACAGATTATCATTGTCCATGCAAACCCTCGCCGAAAAAACAAATATAATTGAGCAATCCTATCAGTAGATTACCCCAGTTAATGAAAAATTCAAATAGTATTATGGCCTCAATCGACTAATAATTTAATTCTGTCGTGCACATTACATATTATTTTAAACGGATAGCTATTTTCTCTTGAATATGAAAGATATATAAACTAAGGTTTCAGCAATATATACACACAGGGATGAATTGAAATGACGGAACTGCTTGTCGCATCAATTGCAATCATCATTTTTGCTTTCATTATTTATTCAGTATACTCTGCACAAAATGCAAAATATGCACAACGAATGAAAGCATATGAGTTGAAAGAGCAACACATGGAAAAATCCATGGAAAAAATTCGCTCAGAAATCAACTTAATTGAAAATGAAATTGCGGAGACTCAAACCAAAATAGATGAACTGAATATAGACTCAGTCGATCTTGATACCGATTCAAATGAATCATAACTGCTAAGACAAAACAACAAGATACCATAGCCATGACCTTTTCTATTATTTTTGTCTTATTCGGAACAATGACCACAGTAGTTGCCTGCAAAATGATAAACGGCAACTTTGAAATAAAATATAATGAACTGCTACGAAAAGAAAAAAAACTGGTCGAATCACTACAAAGCCTTCGTGACAAACGCAAAGAACTTGCACGTAAACTGGAAGATCTAAAAACTTTTTTAAAAGCAGGAATTAAAACCGAAGCTGCGACAAAACCCCAAGAAGATCCCAAGGATCTCAGAGGCTGGCTAGTCCATAGGGGAATACTGAGTGAAGCACAGTTCCTTTCCGCTGAAATTTACGCCACGGAAAAAAACATTGATGTAATTGCAGCTCTTTTGACCCTGAATATGGTCTCGATAGAACTTTACGAAGAAGCTAAAAAACTGAATCTGCTCTAAAAACAAAAAAGCCGCACTGGAATCCCAGTACGGCTTTTTTATCAGTGAAAAAACACTTAAAATTCATTCTTATACGTCTCGCCCCGGTGGACATGGTACTTGAAGTCGTAAGCCTTCTTCAGGTGCATGACCAATGATTCCACTATATCGTCATCAAGCTTCTGCACCCAGACAAAAACACGGCGAGATCCCTGCGCCACCCCTTCATAAGAAGTAAAAACAGTTGAAAGCCTTACCCCCCTTGCCCAAAGATCACTCAGCAAATCTTCAAGAGCGGAGACTGTATCTTCGAGCACAAAGGCAAACTGGGAACTTCCTTTGCTTACGCCGGTAACCGTAGTCAGGAAACGGTAAATATCAACTTCAGTAACAATCCCGACAAGGCCGAACTCATCAACAACAGGCAATCCGCCGATCTTCTTCTCCAAAAGTAATTCAGCGGCAACTTCCATGCATGTATCCGGGGAAACGATATAAGGATCATGGGTCATGATGTCCTTAATTTTGAGACCCATTAACCCGTCACCTTTACCGGTGGTATTATCTCCGGGCAAAAATTTGGAAGGCATTGCGTCACGCACATCCCTGTCGGAAACAATACCAACCACAAGGCCGGATGCCTCGGTTACCGGAATCTGCCTGATTCCGGCATCACGCATCATTTCCATGGCGTCAATTATGGGCGCACCCGGCATGAGGGTCAGCACCTCTTCAGTCATCCAATCCCCTACTAACATATCTTAACTCCTGAATCTCATCATTAATCTTACGAAGAAGTTCGTATTGATCAGCAAAAAAGTCAAAGGGAAACTGCCCCACTCCAAAAAGAAGCAGCTATAATTTCTCTCCATAAGCAAGAAAAACCCTGTAACTGGCTTTTATGCCTGATTCTCCCCTGTATAAATTTTCATACTCTTCAACAAACCGGCGGTATTTTTCCTTTCCCCACGAGATATTCTCGCTGGAAGCTACGGCCCCGGTCATCTGATGCTTTTTCAGGAAGTGTTTTACGGAAGGGAAGAACACCTGATGCTCCTCACTTGCGTAATCCACCTTAAGTCCTGCTATACTGTTAAATAACTCTCTGTAAAAAGAGCAACTCTTCAATTCCTTTACTGAACCGAATCCGGTCTTTGAACTCACTTTGGCAAGTTCACAAAGGGTCCCGTTTGCAAAAATGGCTATGGCAAACCTGCCACCGGACTTTAAAACCTCAAAACTGCGCGGAATGGATTTTTCCGGATCAGCGTACCATTGCATAGCCGAGGAACTTACCAGCAGGTCAAAACTTTCAGCTGCAAAAGGAAGCTCTTCGCCATCCGCTGCCACAAGCAAGGCCCCGGAATCTTTCTGCTCCATCAGCATAGGCCGCACCAGATCAAGGGAAAAATAGTTACCGTAAGTGATGCGTTCGCGCAGTTCATCGTGCAAAAAACCAACGCCAGAACCGATGTCCAAAACATTTCTAAATTCAGCTTCCGGGCAAAGAGCAGCACAATTCCCGGCAACTATACGCTGCACGGATGCGGCCTTACTATAACTGGCGGCTGCCTTTCCGAAACACTGACGAATCCTATTTTTCACTTGAATAATGTCCCCTGAGAATGCTCATTAATTGCGATTCTGAAATTTTATGCCCGCTTTCAACACTCATGACCTCAGCTCCCTCAACCACAGCACTGACTTTTGCAAAAGCCTTGCGCCGGACAATACGGTCACGGGAACCATGAACCATAATGCAATTCGGCAGGCTCATTTTAGCGTCCGGTTCAATCTTTGAATCAACAAGATATTCAAGCCCGGCAACCAGAGGGTCATGATCTGTCGGGGCATAATCAGGCGGCTGCGGCTCTGCGCAATTTTCATGAAAAGACCTCACAACAGCAGCAGGGTCGCTTTCCATTCCGGCAATCATTCCCCGGACCAACCTTGCGGGAAAAGAGTCGGTAAACGATAAAAACGGAGCTATCAAGAGAACCTTGTCATATAATTCGAATAAATGACGACAATCCCTCAAAAGCATATGCGCCCCGGTGGACCAGCCCACCAAAACATCGCCCCCGTCCTTAACCAGATCAGGGAGTTCCAGAGGATCAAATCCGGTAAAAGGGACTAAAAAACGCGCAGACTCCGCCAATGCGGGATATTGCTGTGCGGAAGTTGCCCATCCGCCCACAAAAACTACGTTCATTATTCCAGTTCCGCCTTCAATCCGGCAAATGCGCCCTTTATTTTTTGCAGATCAATATCAGTAAAATCAGCACGCAGGGAAAGGCGCAAACGGGCTGTTCCTTCCGGTACAGTGGGAGGCCTGATAGCAGCCGTATAAAGTCCCTTTGCGATCAACTTTTCGCGTGCTGTAAGAGCTTTTTCATTATCCCCCAGAACCACCGGGATAATCTGGCTTTCAGACTGCCCGCAATCAAATCCACACGATTCAAGATAAACCTTTAACTCACGACTCACGCGCAGCAGTTTCTCTCCCCGTGACGGATCAGTGGCAACCAGCCGCAGGGCGGCAAGATTCGCACCGATAACTGCCGGAGGCAAGGCGGTGGTAAAAACAAAAGAACGCCCTTTGTTCCGCAAATAGGATATAAGTTCCTTACGCCCGGAAACAGCCCCGCCAAGGGAACCGAAACCTTTGGAGAAAGCCCCCATGTGCAGATCAATTCGCTTAGCAAGCCCCCGTTCATGGGCTATCCCCTTACCGGCCCCGAAAACTCCTTCGGCATGAGCTTCGTCCACAACAAACATGGTATCGTAAAAATCACAAAGATCAGTAATTTCTTCCAAATATGCCAGATCGCCGTCCATGCTGAAAATAGTATCAGTTATCAGAATTTTTGAGTCCGCATCCTTGGCTGCTTCCATCCTTTTCGTGAGATGGCCTATGTCATTGTGGCGATAACGCACCTGACGAGCCCCGGACATTCTGATACCGTCCAATATACTGGCATGGTTAAGCTTATCGGAAAAAACAATTGTGCGGCGAGTGGCAAAACTATCCATGATGGCAAGGTTGGCAGCATACCCGGAAGTAAAAAGCATGGAATCTTCCTGCTCTTTAAATGCGGCAAGCTCACGCTCCAATTCATCGTAGATTTTAAAATTCCCGGTAACCAGCCGCGAAGCAGCCGAACCGCAACCGTATTGTTCCACGGCTTCAACAGCCGCACGGGCAAGATGTTCGTCATTTGCCAGTCCGAGATAGTCATTGGATGCAAGGTTGAGCAGCTTTCTATGCTTGAACACAAGTTCCTTGTCCGCTCCACAATCCACATCGGGAACGCTCCTGAGCAGGGAACTATTTTCAAGTTCAGCCAATTCACCCTCAATACGGCGATAAAAACTCTTTGGAGTCATAAAAACAAAATCCGGCGGTCAAAAATAAAAGGGAATTTCCAAATGGTGAACGGAAAAAATAAAGCTCATGGCCCAGAATAGCAACCATGTTTTTCAGGTAAAGTAATTTTACACCTCATACCCCGTGTTCATTGACCTTATTTATACAAACAGACATCGCAAAATCAGCATACTCCGTTGACAGCAACAGGATTAAGTCTATAACCAATTCACATAATCATTAATGCAACCCGGAGAAAGCAAATGATATTCAAGAAAATTGCTACTTACACATTTCTAATAACCATGACCGTCATTCTGTGCGCCTGCAACACCAAAAACATCACACCTTTGCCGGATGCACCCGACTACGCCCAAGATAAATTCTGGTCCATTAAAGATGAAAACATTATGCATAAAGTTGATGTTTTTTTCGTACACCCCACAACGTATGGACCTCCGGCCAACGGACACTTCATTGCAGACCTGAACAACCAGAAACTTAATCATATTACAGACCGGGATACAGTTCAGTGGATCACTTCCGCTTTTGCAGACTCATGTAATGTTTTTGCTCCCCGCTACCGCCAGATGAATATCGAAGTATTACAAATGGATGATCAGCGTTTGCAGGATTACCTGAAAACACCGGTCTCAGATATTGAAGCAGCCTTCAAATATTACCTCAACAACCTGAACAACGGTCGTCCCTTCATTCTGGCCAGCCACAGTCAGGGGTCAAAGGTTCTGCTGACCCTACTGAGCAAGAATCCGAAACTGCTGGATAGAAACAAACTTGTTGCAGCGTACATGCCCGGCTGGACATTCACAGACAAGGACCTCAGCGACCTGAAATTAAAACTGAGCGAAAAACCGGACCAGACCGGGTGCCTGATCACATGGAACACCATCGGTCCCGGCGGAATATCACCCACAATCCAAAAAGGGGCACGCTGCGTTAATCCGCTATCATGGAATACCGAGACAAAAGAATTTCCGGCATCCATAAACATAAAAGCCAAGATATTCCTCGCACCCGGTAAAAAACTGCTCATCAACAACTTCACAGCCGCCCGAATAAATGAAGAAGGCGCATTGGAAATTCCCACTCCGGCTCCGGAAATTTTAAAGCAGCTGAACATGTCTCTGGGTAAAGAAGTGTACCACCGCTATGACTATGACTTCTTTTTCTACAACGTACAGGATAACGTTAAGCAACGCTGCGATGCCTACCTTAAAAAACACAAATAAAAAAAGGGGTTGGTAAAATTATCACCAACCCCTTTCTCATCTATGGTTACTGCAAAATATCACTGACCACACTTCTGCCCAGCACAGACTCGAAAACATGCCTGTAGTCATCCGCAGAGGCTGATCCGTCACGGCAGACACGAGCAAAAGCCGCACGGGTTTGCGAACTCATCTGGCTGCTATCAAAATCCTCATGACTCCGCTTTGCCGGAATTTTACGATGAATGGAAACACCGTCCTGCTCTTCAACTTTATGTATCATTTCACCCATTACGGTTTCTCCTTAATATAAATTTTACCGCCTTTAAAGGTAACACCTTCTCCGCTAACTGCCAAAGCCAGCCGCTTCAGTGCCGGGTTGTCCTCCAGCGCGATTTCCGCCCCGGTAATTTTGAGGTCATCACCATCCAGCGCGTAGGTGTAGCTGGCAGGTGTGAGTGTACAGCGATCCGGGATCGCGACCACGGTGTCCGCTGTGGGGGCTTGTGCCAGTGGGCTTTTCAGGGTGATGGTGGCAGTAAACGTTCCATCTCCATTATCTACCTCGCTCACTGATTCAATCTCGACCTCTACGTCATCGACTAAAAGCTTTTTGTGCAGGCCGTCAGCTTTGAAGATTTGATCTTTGATGGACTCATTGGAGACTACTTTAACTTTAGTCGGGTCAGCAGCAACAGGTTCACTCAAGGTAAGTACCTTCTTCGGCCCTAAATATTCACCCGCTACACCCGCCCCGACCTTGATCTCTACTGACAGTTTCTTCACCGCCTTGGTAGGCACTCCGGGTAGGGGCTGTGTGAGGGTTGCCGCATACCCCGGTACGGTTTCAGTGAGCAGCATAGCCCGCTCTTCGGCAGTCAAAACACGATTAAAAATACGTGCCTGATCTACAAAACCATGAGCAGATGTTGCCTGATAAAGACGATAAGCGTAATTTGCTTCGACGTGAGCAATTCCTTCCATGAGCAGGGTGTTGTTTACGTAGATTTTACCGCCTGTCTCGGGACTGGATTCGAAGACCATCAAGAACCAATCTCCGGGGTCGTCAAACTCAGGACTGTTAAAACCTCCTGAATTTAGGATTGCTTTAACCTTGCCAGCTGTCGGACAGTACAAACCTCCAATATCTGTTGTGTAGGTTGATGCGTCGGAACCGCCTTGCAGGTTCCAAACCCTTGCGCCGGCAGCAGATGCAGTGTTGAATTTTACCCAAACGGAAACCGTTCTCGCTCCATCAACCGGGACCATGTTGGTTCCACCAACAGTCATAATATTTGGAGTAGCTGAAGGTACGGTAAAACCCTTCCCGAATTTGCCTGCTACAAAGCAATTCGCCTCTTGCGGCAGGTTAAACCTGTCGTAAGGTCCGGCATCCAGCAGCGTATCATTAAAGGTGTAAAGCGAGAGGCAGGAACCATCCCCGAAAATATCCAGCACTTGAGATTTGTCAGTCGTAGATTCAGCATCTTCAACGCAAGTGGAAACTTCCCCATCACCCTGATCAGTTACAACCGGGCCAGTGTAATTCTCGCCTATTTTCAGAACGCTCTCGCTGGTGCCTGCGAGCAAACTCAACTTGCCGCTGGTCTGCACAATCTCAGGTTTGGCGGATACAACCTGATTAACATTATCCGCCCCCACGGAATGAGCCGGAGCATGAACCCCATCAGCATCAGCGGTCGCTCCGGGGTAACCTGCGCTGGAATCCGCAAAAACCATGGTCGGTCCGTCCTGAACGGAAATATGTTTTACCAGCAGCCGGTGTGCCGCTGTATCAGAATAGAGTTCTCCTCTGCGCCTTCTGACCACTTCAATGCTTTTGAGAATATCAGCGTCTATGTTTTCAAGGGTCCAACTGATTGTATTACCGGAAATGGATGCTGTACCAAACCCTAAGGTATTTATTTCATACGAAGTAACGCCATCTTCAATATGGTCTGAGATAACAATTAAAACCGTAGTTCCTTCCGGGGTCTCAGCCGGAGCTGACAGCACAGGCACAGAACTACGCAGAGAACTTAAATCTCCTACAGCAATTTTGATTGCGGAATCTCTTGCTTCCTCGGCTGCTGTCCGGGCTGTTTCGGCTTTATCCCTGGCTGCTTCCGCTCCTCCCCGTGCTGCCTGTGCATCAACAAGCAAACCACGGGTATTTCCCTCAGCTTCAAGCGCACCGCTGCGGGCGGATACAGCATCATCCTTTGCAGTTGTAATGGTCTGCATCATTTCCTTAGTTGAAAGGCGATCTTCTCCCGGTGTTGAAATCTCATACTTAAGTGCTCTGTCCAACTGCTCCTGCAACTGCTGGTCACGCATAACCCCGCGATCAAATACTTCATTCAAAAGTTGTGCGGAAAAAGGATCGTTATCCACCAGTTCCAATTCCTGCGTATATGGAATTTCCCGGTAAAGGGTAATGCTTTTCCCCGTCGGGAGAGGCTCGCCGGAGACAGGATATTGCACCCGCCCCCCTGAATCAGCACCGAGACCGGAAATGATTTTAAAATCACTCCCCGCAACCAGCCTCTCCTCCCGACCTTCACTATCACGCACAACAGCGCAAAGATCCTCAGCCTTGAAGATACGGAAATTGAAATCAAAATTATTCTGAACACCATCCCCCGCAAAAGTAATGGTGTTACTACTTGAAACCACAGTCATAGTTTTCTCCTGTTAACGTTATTAACCCATTAAATTACCTGCCTGATATTTACAGATTAAAAACAAGGGCGGACCTGAGTAACCCGACTCAGGTCCGCCCTGCATAATTTTTTGCAAAAAAACTATCCACCCATCTTTGAACTCAGCAAACTCCCAGCCACCTGGGTCCCCTGCGAAAGAAGTGCAGAATTAATTGCCGAATTATCAGCATTGGTCCCCTCCTGCGTCCTATTATAATTCAACACAGACTGACTATGCGCGGACCAGACCGACAAATCACCTTTCTCAATCATCCTGTTGGAATTAACCTCAGCCTGATATTTCACGATCTCAGCATCATAAGCAGCCTGTTTAATGGTGTCTTCCCTCACATCCACAACGGAACCGGAATCCAGCCGAACTCCCTTGTGCCCGGAAACAGAATGGTTACGGCGATACAATTCACGCCGCAATGTCGCCAGTTTGATTTCAGCATCCTGCTTGATGAGCTGTGCTTCCTTATAGCTGACTCCACGATTATAAACGCCCTGCTGCATAAGATGATAATTATTCATCTCAGTCATCTGGGAATTGTATTCCACTTCACCACGAGCCTGACTGCCGCCGAGAACAGACTGACCGAACTGGGTCATCATGCCCAAATAGTTTGATCCGCCAATCCCACCACCGAGTAAGCTTCCACCAGTTGATGAAGTTGCACCGGACGAAGTGCCACTTGTGCCGGATGCTCCACTGGTACTGCCTGTCAGACTTGAAAGGCTGCCAGCCCCACCTCCGGCAAAAGCACCAATCCCTCCACTAAAAGTTCCACTCAAAGCATCCGACCCAACACTACTCCACGAAGAACCCTGCCCTGACAGTCCTCTTGTCGCGGCTCCCATGGCCATATTACTCATTGCTCCTACAAGCATTTGTGAGCCATAATTATAAATAACCCCCATTGCCATCTTAAATCACCTCCATCTTTATCTGTCCTGTCCGGCGCAGGGCACGGTAATATTCATCCCTGCCCAAGCGGACCTTTTCTTTTTCAAATTCAAAACCGCACCACTTGTGCCAAAGCACGCTTTTAATATTGCGCGCACAAACCCATGTATCCAGCAATGGAAAAGAACGCTGCAACATATCAAGCAGCCTTCGTGATGCTCTTGCAAACGGTAAGGGCCTTTCATCCACCGCCCTGATCCCCACAACCCACGGAGTTCCAACACCTGACATAATGGGAATGACCCCGAAAATGCCCTGAATTGCACCATTCAGGTACAATCCGTAAACCAGCTTGGAATACTGCACATCGCCCATGATGATCTCACGTACGGATTTACCGGGATGAAGTCCTTCCAGGTCGCTGCTATCTGTTTCACGGATATTGGCAGCCACAAAATCAATATCGCGCAGCATGGGAATACCCAGCTTGAGGGCCGATCCTCTTTTCAACCGGCTCATGAATACACCGACACTTCGGGAATAAGTGCCAGCACGGATAACGGCAGAGGCTGGTCCTGCCGGATATAAATCTGTCCGTCACGGTCATAGCCCCGGTTGAACTTGACTTCATAATCACCAGTGTAAAGTGCCGGGGCACCGCCAACCTTATCCGCCGAAGTACGGAAAGGGGCACGTTCCAGATGGTCTCCGTCATAGCCTACCTGCAAGCCGAGGGACTGGAATAAACGCACAATCACATGGGAGATTCGCTTCTTTCGACCTTGCGCAGTTCCGCCGGACATGGCCCCGCCCTCAATACGCAGGGTCTTCATATTGGAAACATAGGGAAGCCCGGCATGAACCACCTTTGCCGGAGCGGCCAGAGTAATAGAGCCATCCTTAACAACCACTTCAGGACGCACGGCTCCGTCAGCCAGCACAGAAACGGTCTTACCTTCCAGATGCTCCAATCCGCTAAAAACAATATCAGCTACCCCCTGATCGTAACTCAACCCGGAATCAACAAAAAAGGCATCTACCGAATCTTCACCAATAAACTGATTCTCCATACGCTCAATATATTTCCGGGTAGTTCCGTCAACATCCCGCTCAACTGCCACCCAGACTTCCTCCTGAGTCGGACCGGGAATGGTGCATACGGAACGAAATTTTCCATCTGTTAAATGGCGATGAAATCCCACTACCTCATGCTCGCGCTGATAAGTAAGGCCAATCATAGCCCCATCATCACGGATCATCCAGATGACAGAATCAGGGGACTGCTGGTAAACCCACTCAGTAATGGAATTTGAACGGGTCAGGTGTTCGGCGAGGATGGTAAGATCCGGGGCTACGTAACCGTCCGATTCAAAAGAGTATGAAAGTTCACGGATAGTCCTCCCTTCTCGCTGCAAAAAAATCATTATCCCCCCCACAACCACCGGAGGAATAGCAGCTGAACCATGGGTGGTCTCACGGCGAACCATAACGGAATTGGGTGTTACGGCGTCAGCACTACTGCCGCCGGAAAGCCACCATTCGCCGCCGGAAGTACCCATGATCAACTTTTTGGAACTGATCATCCAACGAATGGCGTTCACCTGATCAGCAGAAAGGGTGTAGGTACAAGCATCGTCGTCCACCACCGGGGAAGAAACCCCAAAATCTTCATATGATCCGGCTTTACTCATCCAGATGGTCTGGGGGTTGGCCGGGCTGGCAGCAAAACAGAGCCGTTCTTCAAAAAAACTGATGCAGGATGGAAATCCCTTTTCGCTGTCCCATTCAGCAGGCGGAGAACTGAACGAAACCAGTTCCATTTTCCAGTCCACATGAGAAGTACGCGACAACTTGTAAGGCTGCACTTCCGAATGAACCAGATACATCACATCTGCGGACTGGGTAAAACGAATACCCGGCAGATCTTTTTCCGTATATGGCATTTTAATTTCCACAGGATCGCCCTGCTCATCCACAACAATTCCAGCATTCTTGAATATCCTCACATTACGATCCGTAAATTCCAGCACATAAGCCTGCTCGGTGGAAAATTCAAAAGGGATCAGGCGTGTCTTGGGGTTCGTTTCCCGGACCTGCACAGCTTCAACCGCTCCGGAAAAATCAACATCAGCAATGATAGATAACTTACCGCTTTCATCCGCTTTGGAGCGAAAAGAGTAGCTGCCGTCAGCAGCAACAAACTCGCTGACACTCCCCCTCCCGGCACTGACACAAACCTCTCCGGCCTGATAGCCCGAAACCCTGAATCTGATCTCGTAAATACGATCCTCCACAAGAGTCAGATCACGGCTGAGTACTGATTGTCCTGTCTGGCTGCCGTCACAGGTTGCTTTAGCCGACCCGACAGTCCACCCTGTTCCAACAGTCCAGCCAGTTATGGAATCAAGACTTGCAACAGGCAATTGATTGCGTCCTGTCACCTCACGAATAAAACGGAATCCGGTACGGCGCGAAGCTCCGCCATGGGGATGGGTAAACATATTTTCCAGCTCGGCCAGTCCATTGGTATACTTGGCAAGGTCCACTCTGCCGCCCAGCCGGGGTGAAAGTTCTCCGGCACTGAAATTGGTCATGATGAGGGATACTGACATGCTTACGCCCTCCAGACAGGAGAATCCATGCCATGAATTCCCCTTGCTTCCAGCCACGGATCATTGGGGATGTTGTCCTCGCGCCCTTCTGCGGAATCAGCCAACCGCGCAGACTGCATGGCATTCAGGTACAAAGTCCACATTTCGCGGGCTTTGGTAGTGGAACCGGTAATATCATCTGCCATTTCCGCTGCCAGACGTGCGGCAAACGCCATTACAAAT
Source organism: Desulfovibrio sp. JC022 (assembly GCF_010470665.1). NCBI lineage: Bacteria > Pseudomonadati > Thermodesulfobacteriota > Desulfovibrionia > Desulfovibrionales > Desulfovibrionaceae > Desulfovibrio > Desulfovibrio sp. JC022. The sequence goes on from NZ_VOPZ01000007.1 coordinate 404,464, forward strand.
GAAGGATCAAAAAGAACCGGATTGGTCACTTTCATGGTATAGACCGCCGAAGCACCATCACGGTCAGAAAGGATTTTATCGCCTTCGACCACAAATTCATCATCCGGGGAGTTGAGCTGCCTGAGATGCAGGCAATCTGAAGGGAGTTGATACTGATGGGCAAACCCGAATGCCGGATTATCCGCCAGCCTGCCCAGCCTTGTACGCGAGGCCGCGAAATTCCATGGATGTTCACGCAGAACCGCATCACGGACCTGATCGTAAAAAAGATTACAGGTTACTGCTTCCTGCGAACTGTCGCTTAATGATTCAATGAGTCTCGCCCCAAGTTTCCTTAAAGCGAGGTTACATATTTTAACCTCTGAAACAGCCATATTTTCTCCTGATATGTTTAAGGCATACGATTAATTTCGTTCCCCTTTTCATAGTCAGGATAAAATTAAGGGCGGACCTGAGTAACCCAACTCAGGTCCGCCCTTCAGACTGTCGATAAAGCACATGGCACTTTCTCAACAGTCTCACTGTTCTTTTTTAAAAGTTGATTTGTTTACAATAACTTATTCTTCATAAGCCGGGAGCCGGATCACAAAGCGGGTGCCCTTGCCGGGTTCGGAATATACCTCCATCCCCCCTTTGTGACGATTTGTTATGATAAAATATGAAATGGAAAGCCCCAATCCGGTCCCTTTTCCAACTGATTTGGTCGTATAGAACGGTTCCATAATCCGTTTGCGCACCTCATCGTCCATGCCGGGACCATTATCCTCAATTTCCAGCACAACCATGGTTTCATTCCTATATGTCCGAAGAACAAAACCTGGACTCTCTTCGGAATAGAGTTTCTCCCCCATGGCCTCGGCACCATTTCTCAATAAATTCAATATTACCTGCTGAATTTCAGTTTCGTCACATTCAACAAACAACTCATCAGCATTAAATTCCTTGAGTATTTTAATTTTCTTAAAGTCATAATTTTTCTTGTAGTCGTAATCCTTCATAACCAGAGTCAAGACACTATCCACAACGGCATTTAAATTATGGGAAGCGAAATCACTACCGCTTTTACGACTGAAACTAAGCATACCACGCACAATCGTTGCGGCTCTTATGCCCGCTTCGTAAATACCATCCAGAAATTTCTGGCACCCTCTCTGCTCAAGGTATTTTGTCACAGCTGAAAACGGGACTCCGCACTCCTGTGCTACCTTAAGGTTTTGCTTTGTCTCCTGCCCCAGACGTCTTTGCAGACTCTGTACAGAACCGACGATGGCAGCCAACGGATTATTGATTTCATGAGCCATCCCGGCAGCAAGGCCGCCAACGGACATCATTTTCTCGGATTGAATCATGCGCCGCTCATTACGCTTTCTTTCAGTCATGTCCACCACTGACCCTTCAAAGATGACCTTCCCGTTCTGATCAGTAGTCTTCCGGGCATTCATGGTAATCCAGATAACCTCACCGTCTTTGCGCTTCATTTTCACTTCAAAGCCTGAAAGTTTACCTTCGTTATTCATCGCTTCAAGCAAAATATTGCGATCAGATTCATTGAGATATAGTTTCTCGCGGACATTATCGAGTACCTCAATAGCCTCTTCAGGAGAATCATATTTGAACATGGTTGCAAAGGCATCATTAGCTGCCAGCATTCTGCCACCAACACTGGTTTGAAAAATGCCCTCTTGAGCGTTATCGAAAATGGAGCGGTACTTTAATTCAGAATGTTGAAGCTCTCCACGAACCCTGCGCAAAGCGACAACAATTTTAATCAATACGATCACCAGAGCACTCATGGCGATAAAAACAAATACAGTACTCCAGACAAGATAAAAATATTTATCGTAAAAAGAAAAAGGTTCATTAAGAATAACACTTTCTTCAGGAAGTAAATCAGGTGAAATTCCGAATTCATCAAGAGCCTGCCAATCATAAATAAATACATTGGCCCCGACCTTGAGTACCGGGATATCATCTGCTCTTTCTCCCGCAAGTATCCTGCGGGCGACTTCACTCATCATCACTCCCTGATGATACCCGCTAATGACTTTGCCGCCGAGAACGCCATCACGAAGATTAAAACGCAGCAGACAATAAACCGGAACAGGACTGTTCCGGGTAAGCATACTGCCAAGTTTCTCATAAGTTACATATTTACCGTCACGGTCAGAATAATATACCCCGAGCAAAACAACACTGCCCGGTTTCATGGATTGAATCTTGCCCCTCAATCCGGCAATGGTCAGATTGTCATTATATTCAATGCGGACCCGGTCTTCGAACGGTGCAAGGTTCCGTTTAATGGTGGCTTCCCAGGCCCGTCCTGTTTTTAAATAGTCGTTAATTACATAAATAGATTTTGTTTCCGGCAACTGCGTGAGTATGGCTTCCACAGTATCGCGCGATGACATCATCTCTGCGACCCCGGTGAAATTGTTCACACCTTTAAGATATTTATCTGAAAAATTATTCACCCCGCAAAAAACAACAGGCGCACCGGGAAAAAGCTCATCACGATTTTTAAGTAAAAAATCAAAAGCATTATTATCAGACGACAAGACCAATGAAAGACTTACATTTTTGAATTTTTCTTTAAGCAGCCTTTTGATTGCCGCGTAGTACTCAGGCGAATGACACCGTTTGGTATCCATATATTCGATGTGAAGGACAAGATCCTTGTATGGCGGAACCAGCAGCGTATCACGGATTCCTTTCTCAATATTGCTAATCCACGACATGCCTGAGTGGTAAGAATGAAGCACCAGCACATGCCGCACATCATGTGCACGAGCCGGTAAAACTAAAAGCAGGAAAAATAAAACAGCTGCGCATGACCGTAAAATTTGACCTGATATATATATGCATATCACTTTTACCATAAAATATAATTAACACAGTTTACGGGCTAAAGCCACGTTATGCCAAACTGCAAAATCAAATCTACCCATACAAAAATCAAATTAGACAAGAACACCCCCGATCATAAATAATCGAGGGTGTTTACTGGAGGATTCAGCATGAATTCATAAGACAATGAAATCACGAATAAGCTTTATTTTGTTTCAGCTTCCTTTTTCTTTCCACGAACAGCCTTCTTCTCAGCAGGCTTAACCTTGCCGCCATCAGCTGGTTCAAAATGTTCCGCAACCTCAGTTCCGGCTGCATAATCAACGCACATTCCAGCTTTAAAATGCTGCAATTTACCCTGCGGATTCCTCACGTAACAATCTCTCTTACAAATGTATTTCACTTGTCCACCAACCTTAAATATTGGTCTGATCGTCCATGATCAGATAGCCGCTGACTTTACCGGCAGTTGCATTGCTTCCGGTCACGGTAAAGGAAAGCCTCAGAAAAGCCTTATGGGTCACAGGCAGAGAAGGCAGCGGAAAGCTATAGCCCTGCTTGAGGTCAGCCACAGGGATGGAACCGGACTCAAAAAGAGTATCAAAGAGAGAAAAATCATCCGCCCCGGAAGCCTGCACCCCCACGCGCAGGCTGGTCAGGGAAGCAAAATCCTCACCATCAACCATGACCTTAAGCTTAACATTACCACCGGAACCGCAATCCTCGCCGACATTGATGACATTCTGGGAAACCGCGCTTGCAGTAACAACCTGCTCCTCACAAAAACAAAGTTCTTTATCAAGATACATATTTTTCTCCTTTTAATTACGCAGTAATAGCTGCTTCGGTGTTGAGAATGGAATCCACGCGACGGACCGGGCAACCCCAGAAAGTGGTTACAGGCTTGCCTTCCCAATTCTCAGACTTAAGCATGACGTTGTTTTTGTCGGAAGCCTCAATGTCGAGCAGGGTCTTTACGGTCTGGTTACAATAGATGGCTGTCCTGCCCATGTTGGTATTAGGGATCATATTCAGACCTTCGATCAATGCATGACGCAGGGAATTGGAGCCGAGGTTTTCGGGATCAATGGACGCAATACGCACCACATAACGCCAGTCACGGACAACAAGGCCGGGAGTCCACTTATAATGGGTGCGCAGCCCCTGATACTTGCCGCCGCCGGCATCCTCGAGGGTAACTTCACCGAGATCCTTATGATTCAAACCGTTGGAACTGCCTCTGGGAAAGGTAAAATGCACAGTCTGATCAGACCAGCAGACAATCCAGATGGAAGTGCAGTTGTCCCCGCTGCCACCAAAGTTAATAACGTTCTTGTGCTCAAGAGAATTGAAGCGCGGTGCAAGACCGAGGAATTTCTCAGGCTCCAGCGCGGTGTCGCCGTAGACAAAGGTATCCGCAAATTCCTTATTCATTGCTTCAAGGAAAGCTCGTTCTTCAGAGGTACGGAAGTTTGAGGAATGACCGTTGAGATCAGAGAGAGCCTTGTCCATTTCAGCATAGGATTCGAGCATACCGCAGCTGTCATCAATCTGCTTGGTACGGGATTTACTGGGCTTGATACCGTAGTTGAGCTTACGCCAGCTTACGGTAGGCAGGTCGGTGCGCACAGTGGTACGGTGACCGGTGGGCAGGTTGCCCTCAATCCATGCAGCATCGTCGAGAACTTCGTTACTATTAGCCAGTACTTCAGTAATTTCAGCGACTTTGCCGTTAGGATCAAGACGACCACCCCAATCGGAAAGAGTAAGTGCGTTAAGTCCAAGAGTTGCCATAATTAATTCTCCTTATAGAGATTCGGCCCTCTTGGGAGCTCTTGATTTTTTATGACGCTTCAAGCGTTCAAGTTTTTTCGATGCGCTACGCGCTTTTTATATGAGATTTCGCCTTCGGCGGCTTAAACCCTTTTAATAAGCTTCGCATCATAAGTCACAAACCATCATAATACTTTTAAATAGGCTGGTTGGGATACAGGATTTCCCCGATTGTCTTTTTGCGGGGAGTGTTCCTGTTGCTGTCCACATAGGAATCTTCACTGAGACGTCTGCCGACATTGTAAAAAGTTTTAACAACTTCGGGATGACAGGAATAACCGGATTCCCTGATCATCTTTGCAAGGGCCGGGGATGCAAAAGCCTGTAAACCCTTATTAGCCACACCCATATTCTTGCGGTAATTATTGCCATGCCAGCCGGGAAGTGAACGGGTCTGCCGCTCCCACTCCCCTGTCTGAGTCTGGTGATCCTGAAAACGGGCCGCTTCAAGGGTGTTGTGAAAATCCACCAGCTTCTGGGCCATCTCACCGCTGACCCCGTTCTCATGGGCAAACTGCCGGAACTGGCTGTCCACATGCGGGTCGATCCCGTCAGGCAGACCGTAATTCAGTTCATATGCTTCCGGAGCATTGGGAACCGGATTATCCGTCAACTGCTCGGCCTCCTCAATTATGGGGCCATCCTGCTCCTCTGAAGAATCCTCTTCCAACAGAGTGTCACCGCCGAGCACAGGTTCAGCCTGCTCATCCTTCATTTTTGCCTGTGGGGAATAATGATCCGGCTGCGAATCATCACCCACCGGAAAATCCATCATTTTCTATCCTCCTCGTCTTTTCTCATTTGCTCAGCCCGTTCACGAATAATGGAAAGGTAGATTTCCTCATCAGCGGTGATCACCGGGGCAAGCACATTTTCAATCACAAAATCATGAACTGCCACGTTACGGTAAATGTCGCTCTCTTTGGCAAACAGGGTTGCATTCACGCCTCCCTGCTCCAGCAGAAAGGTAAAAAAACGTTTACCGTGCGGGGTGTTGAATGTGGCCCGCACATCTGAAAGAAACAGCTCGTTAATCCGACGTTGTTCCTCGCGCACTTTTTCAGCCTCACGCTGTTCATCCTCCAGAAAACCGGAGTCCGTTGTCATTTAATCCTGCCTCCTTGATAAAAGTTAATGACTATTTTCTAGAGGAAACTTGGCTCACGAAATGCCCCGACATATACGAATCAACGAATCATGCGGTCACTTCAGCTGCCTCATTCGCCCCCTTCAAAATACATAATATGTCCCAGGGCGGACCTGAGTCAGGTGACTCAGGTCCGCCCTGTGTTTATTTTTTGAAAAAATGAATTTTTATTACGCCAAAATCCATCTTGTATCCTTTAAAGAAGATGTGGCATATGTCAGTGAGGCATTAAATTCATCCAAAGCGAGTGTACATGTTTATAGAAAATGAAATCAGCTTTGAGGCTATCGACGACCTTTTCAGTAATGCGGATAACGAAGGCCGCGATTATCTTTTTGAATATGAAGTATACAACCTACTGGCGAATTCAGGAGCTGAAACACCTCCTGTTGCCAACCTGCTGCCACGCGGAGCACGTTTTTCAGACGAAGAGCTTACTTCTATTCCGGGCGAAAAGGCGGTACTTAAAATAGTATCTCCGACTATCATCCACAAAACCGAAGTGGGCGGAGTACGCATTGTAAAAAAAGAACCGTCTAAAATCCGGTCCGCCGTGCGCGGCATGATGTATGAAGTCCCTGAAAACTACGCCGCATATATAGAACGTAACCCGGAGCATGGCCCCGAAGAATACAAAGGACTACACGGAGAGGCTCTTGTTAAGGCCATCAGCCGTGATCTTAAAGGAGTGTTGCAGGTCCAGTTCATGCCCCCGGATTCAGATTCCTTCGGCAACGAACTGATTGTGGGCTTGCGCCGTACCCGCGAATTCGGGACCATCATCAGTGCGGGCCTCGGCGGAACCGATACCGAGCTTTACGCCGAACGGTTCCGCAAAGGTCAGGCCATTGTTGCCGCATCCGTGCAAATGGTGGACGGACAATCTTTCTTCCAACTCTTTAAAAACACCATTTCATACAAAAAACTGGCCGGACTGACTCGTGGGCAGCGGCGCATCGTCACTGACGAACAGCTCATTGAGTGCTTTGATTCATTCATTGAGATGGGCAAGTACTTTTCACCTTCCAACCCGAAAGCAGAATTCATCATTGAGGAATTGGAAATCAACCCCTTTGCCTTTACCGAATACCTGATGGTCCCGCTGGACGGCCTATGCCGTTTCTCAAGACCGGACGAAATGGTACAGGCCCGCCCGGTGGAAAAAATCCACAACCTGCTTCACCCGCAGAAAATCGGTATCATCGGGGTATCATCCACCCGCCGAAATTTCGGACGCATCATCCTCGATAATGTTCTGGCTGAAGGATACGCAAAGGAAGACGTAATCATCATCCGTGAAGGATGTGAAGAAGTGGACGGAGTGCGCTGTGTTCCAAGTCTCGATGCACTGGATCACCAGCTGGACCTTTTCGTAGTCGCCATTGCCGCGCAACATGTTCCCGATCTGGTGGACAAAGTTATTGAACTGGACTCTGCTAAAAGCGTCATGCTCATACCCGGCGGCATGGGCGAAACCGAAGACAGCAAGGAACGGGCGGAGCAGGTCATCGCCAGCATCAATGCAAAACATGCTGAAGCTGACGGTGGCCCGGTTTTCATCGGAGCCAACTGCATGGGCGTGGTTTCCCGGCCCGGAGGTTACGACACATGGTTTATTCCTGACGAAAAACTACCCAAAGACCGCAACGGACCATACCAGCGGTCGGCTCTGATCAGTCAAAGCGGGGCCTTCATGGTTTTCCGTTCCAGCCAGTGCCCGGAACTGAATCCGGCCTACATGATTTCCATGGGCAACCAGACCGACCTCACTCTTGGTGACATGGTCCATTACTTTAAAGACTCAGAAGAAGTGGACGTCATTGCGGTCTATGCCGAGGGATTCAACGACCTTGACGGGCTGGAATTCTGCCGGGCTGTACGGCAGGCGGTGATGAACGGCAAGGAGGTAGTCTTTTACAAGGCCGGAAGGACTCCTGAAGGCAAAACAGCCACCAGCGGACATACGGCTTCACTGGCCGGGGACTATATGGTCTGCGAAAGTTGCGTGCGGCAGGCCGGGGCAATCGTGGCCCGCACCTTTCAGGAATTTCAAGACCTGTTCATGCTGGCGGAAAAGCTGAGTGCTAAAACCATTTGCGGGGACAGACTTGCCGCAGTGAGCGGAGCCGGATTTGAAGCAGTAGGCATGGCCGACTCCATTCAGTCTGATGACTATGATATTGAGTTGGCAAAATTCAGCAAAGACTCAATCAAGGGTATTGATGAAATTCTGGAAGCGAACAGATTAAAGACACTGGTCACCATTCAGAATCCGCTGGACCTAACTCCGGGATCAAATGATGCAATCCACGCAAGCATGGCGGAAATTCTGGTCAAGGACCCTGCGGTGGACTCCATCGTCATCGGTCTGGACCCGCTCTCCCCTTCCATGCACACCTTGGCCGAACCGACAGTTCCCGCTTTTTCAATGGAGGACGAAAACTCCCTTGGAAACCTGCTCATTAAGATCGTCAAGAAAAGCGACAAGCCGGTACTGGCTGTGGTTGACGGCGGCAGACTTTACGATCCCCTGCGGGACAGACTCCTGGCAAACGGAGTCCCGGTTTTTCCTGTCTGCGACCGTGCAGTAGCCGCCATTGCCCTCTACTCAAAAGCCCGCATGCGTGCCGAGATTATCCGGCTGGCTCATGGCTGTGATTAAAAATGCTCCCCAAACGGAACAGGCCGTGGTTCAACAACGAACCACGGCCTGCACTTCTTAAGGAGGAATAGTGCTATAACAGCACCTGTCTATAAAATTTTATTCTTAGTATCTATTGTTACTACGACTGGATAGTTTATCTGCTCTTTCAGACTTTTCAACAACAACGTAAACTTTTTCCGCGTTCTGGAAAAAAACATTTTCAACGAATCTTGCAATCCCACAAAGCCAGCACATAAACATAAAATATCTCCAACAACTTAAAAGTACAGCCGAAAAACAATTTTCAAAATTCTTTTGAAGAACTTAATTTTCAGTGTACGCAGAAAAAGTACCTCGTCAATGAGATTCAATTAATTCTTTTTTTCACATTTATATCAACACCCACTTTTCTACAATAAACACCCAAAATTACGGACTTAATAAAACTGAACACTAATTCAATTTATCAAAAAATAATACTTTTGGCCAACCGTACATATCAATCAGTTCTCTTTTCAGCTCTTCTCTCAAGCAGCCCGGCACTAAGTGGAATAACCAGAAAAACAACCAGAAAGAGAATCACGCCCTTCCAGTCTGCATATTCATATGCAAAGCCAGCCCCGGTAATTCCTAACCAACCTCCGGTATAGTAGAACAGGACATACATAGCATTAGCTTTGCCGTGACTACAGCTCAGTTTACGGTTTAAAAGAACAACCGCTACTGTATGGATGGTAAAAAAGCCCGCGCAAACTCCCAGTAATCCCACAACAACAGCCGTTATTGACGGCACCAAGAGCAACAAAAGTGACAACCCCAAAAGAATGGAGCTGAAAATCAACATTACCCCTCCCCCGAAACGACTGCTTAGTCTTCCGGCAAGCGGCCCTAGAAAAATACCGAGGATATAAACCAGATAAACAAGAGTGATCGTCCCGGTAGAAAGGTCGAAAGGAGGATGAGAAAGCCTGTACGGCAGATAATTAAAAACCGGAGAAAATATCAGTAAACTCCCAGCTCCACATCCAAAAATCAAAAGCAGCTCTTTACGTTTCAGCAGTGAAGCGTAGGATTCTTTACCGTTACTCATACGTGCGGCAGCAATTTCTTTCTTACCGCTTGCAGGCAGGATAAACACAGCCATAACAGTTGTGACCAGAATAAGCACCGACGCTGTGGTAAAGGCATATCTCCAATGGAGCGGCGGATGAATCCAGCCCCCGAGCAGCCTCCCCCCCMGCCCGCCCMGAATAGTAGCGGAAACATATGATCCCATAACCACGCTGAGTCGCTGTGCCGGAAGAGTGCGGGCCAGCCATGCGGCAAGACTTGTGGTCAAAGCCGGAATGAAAAGTCCCTGCAACAATCTTGCGCCGACAAGAACTGTATAGTTGTGGGTCAATGCACAAACAAATCCACCAGCCGCGACGAAAATCCCACCGGCAAAAATTATTGGTTTGACCGGATACCTGTCCGACAGATAACCAAAAAACAGATTGGACAAAACGATCCCCAGAATTACAAAAGAAACTGCAAAAGAAGCCTGAACAGGGCTGACCTGAAATTCAGACTGAAGAATGGGCAGGACCGGTTGCGGAAGATATATATTAGTGAAAGAAGCCGAGACCAGAGCAAAAACCGTAAGTTGTATCTTAACAAGACTATTCATCAGCGTTTCCTTCCTGACCGGACAGGTGCTGTTATTTGGTAAGCATACCATTACACCTCTTATCATTGTTCTACAAACAAATTTTCAGCTGACAAACAAAAACCCCGCTCCGTGAACAGAGCGGGGTTTTTGAATTCAATATGAATTAATTTTTAATTAAATTAGTTCAAATCAAATGCATCTTTTTTGAAGAAACAGTAGAACTCGTCATCATTACGATAAAACTTTGCAATTCTATCTTTTACTGACTTAAATACACCATTAATTATTTTTGATTTAATTGAAAGGTTATCCTCAACATACTGTTCTGCTTCAGCCACAGCGTTCACAGAAACAAAAAACAATAAGGTAAGTGCGAAATACAATTCTAATGCCATTTCTTAGCTCCTTTTCGAAAGACGTTAAGAAAAACATACGCCGAAAAGACTCCTCGTCAACAGTTTTTTATTAATTCTTTTTTTCACATTTAGACAAACTTTACACATATTTTCACAATCCCTAAATTTTCAACTTCTAAAAATAAACTTTGCGCATATTTAAACATCAATATCCATCACAAACGACATCAAAAGACATAATTTTCAAAAAACCAGAAGCTTCTTGTCCATTTTTGAACGAGAAAAACATACCTTGGACTTCATAATTTTACGTTGACTTTAACGGGCCAGTCAGTAGAGGTAACCGGACTTCAATAATTAAAGAGGGCCGCCGTCATGAAACAGGTAAAAGTACAGATCAAAGTAACCCCCGAACAGATCAACCTTCCCGATGCCATTCGCAGGGAAGCCTTGAAAGCTGCCGGGTTGCCGGACGATAAAACCATTTCCACCCGCGTGCTGCGTCGTTCAATTGATGCCCGCTCTCGCAAGCCGCACTTTGTACTTCATGTTGCCATTGGTGACCCCGAAACCGTTGAACCGCAGGAATCAGTATTCACCCCCCTGCCTTTAAACGGTAAACAGGTGGTTATTGCCGGAGCCGGACCTGCCGGATATTTTGCAGCCCTGACTCTTCTGGAAAAAGGAATCAAACCGATCATAATTGAGCGCGGTCGCATGGTGAATGACCGCCGCAAGGACTTGAAAAAGATTTATACTGAAGGGCTGATCAACCCGGATTCCAACTACTGCTTCGGTGAAGGCGGAGCCGGAACATACTCCGACGGCAAGCTCTATACCCGAGCAACCAAACGCGGCAACGTAGGCCGCATTCTCGACCTGCTCATCGCAAACGGGGCACCGGGCGATATCCGCATTGACGCCCACCCGCACCTCGGTTCCAACGTACTGCCGCGCATTGTCAGTAAAATGCGAGACGACATCATTTCCTGCGGCGGGGAAATCCACTTTAACACCCGCGTTGACTCCTTCATCCTTGATGGAGATCGCATGACCGGCGTCCTTGCCGGGGGCAATGAAATCAAAGCCGACGCCGTCATCCTCGCCACCGGACATTCTGCGCGGGATATCTTTCATGCCCTCAATGATCAGGACATCAGAATTGAAGCCAAGCCTTTCGCATTGGGAGTTCGCATCGAACACCCCCAGCCTTTGATCGACAAAATTTTCTATCACCAGTCACCGCGTCACGAGAACCTGCCTGCCGCCAGTTACCGTATTTCAACACAGGCTATGGGCCGCGGGGTTTTCTCATTCTGCATGTGTCCGGGCGGATACATTGTTCCGGCTTCAACAGCTCCGGGAGAACTAGTCCTGAACGGCATGAGCCTTGCCGCGCGCAATGCCCCCTTTGCCAATGCCGGACTGGTAGCCGAAGTAAAGATTGAAGATCTGAATAATCCGGGCAATCCCTTTTGCGCACTGGAGTATCAGGCTGCTGCGGAAAAACAGATGTTTGCAGCCGGGGACGGCAAGACACAGCAGGCTCCGGCCCAGCGGGTCAATGATTTTATTGACGGACGAATTTCAAAATCCATCCCCAAAACATCATACATTCCCGGAGCCTACTCAGCTCCGGTGCATGAATTGCTGCCCTTCATTCAGTCAGAAGCCTTACGCAGCGGCCTCAAAGCATTAGGTAAAAAATTTAAGGGATTTGATTCCAGCGAGGCCAAAGTTCTGGCAGTTGAATCACGCACCAGCTCCCCGGTGCGCATACCCCGGGACCGCGAAACCTTTCAGCACGTGCAAATTAAAGGGCTTTTCCCTTGCGGAGAAGGTGCCGGATACGCAGGCGGAATTATTTCCGCTGCTATGGATGGAGAAAAATGCGCACAGGCTGCTGCACGGTTGCTGGGTTAAAAAAGTAAATCAGCGGATTATTCTGACCTGAAACCCTTTAGAGGCCAGAGAATCCGGAATTTTGATATTCCAACGCTTCATTTCAGGATCGCTGAACAACAACATTCCTTTTTTACCGATAACCGGCTGAATCTTTGATATTTCTTCGCCCTCTAACAGTCTTTCAACCATATTTAAAGCTTCACGGCCCTGATCAATACCGGAAAGCACATAGCCGCCGACAGCTTTACCTTTGCCCACGGAAAAATCCCAGAGGCCAAACACAGGAACAGGCGCATGTTTTGAAGTCCAACGTATAACATCATCACTTGAAATGTGGTGCCCATGCTCATCTTTAAAAATATGATAGGTGCCGATAACAATACCGGAATAACCGTCAGCGCGCGCTCTTTCCACCCTTACCTTCCAATCCTCGAAATCATTAACCAGATAAATAGAAGCGCACACTCTGGGGATATCAATATTCATATTACTGCCTAGAGATTCCCGCACAAAGACTTGCGAACTCAAGCTGTCATCCATAAGCACAAGGTATTTCCCCGGCCCTACAATTTCTTTTAGATAGGCAATGGACCGCTTAACAAGAGGCCGTTCAAAAACTCCGGTAATCTTGCGCACATTATCCACATACCCTCGAGCATTGCCATTTATCCCTAAAAAAACAACAGGGATATCCCTGTCCACAAGAAACTGCCCTAAAGACATCAGCGCGAAATCATCAGTCAAAACCACGACATCTGGTCTTTGCTCATCCAAAAGTAGCTTTACAGACCGAACCTTGTTGCCGCACGCCTCTTTATTCAGTCTTTTGAAATCAAGGTAATGGAAAACAACATCAGCCTTCCCGGAAAGCCCTTGCTTTAAAACCATGTTATGCTCTTGCACCCACTTAAAATCATGGTTGTAACTGTTAACGACTACAACACTCTTGTCCCTGGCCATGGCCGGGGAGTTCGGTGCAAAAATAAAAAGCATCAGCGCGAATAAAGTACAAAGCAACGCAGAAGTATTCTTAAGCGGATATATTATTTGTCTCATATTTATTACATACCTCAGTTAACTTATACCATAGCTGCCTCCTCTTTAACAACCTGCTCCCTTTTTCAATAAAATACCCATCGCTCAATAATCTCAATAATAAAACAGGCGGTCCACCTCAATCGAGATGGACCGCCGTTTAATCAATAAACCAGACTGCTGTCTGTTCAGGAGCGTCAACTTCCCCAAGTCGCGCAAATATAATTTAACAGGAAGCTTTGCGGCTTTCCTCAATATAAACTTCGCTGAGACGCTTGGTGACAAGGCCGGGGGTGCCATCGCCAAGCTGAACTCCGTCTACTTCAATAACCGGAGTAACAAAAGAAGTTGCCGCGGTCATAAAAGCTTCCACTGCATGCTGAGCTTCTTCAATAGTAAAAGGACGCTCTTCGACTTCCATCTTCATTTCGTCAGCAAGACGAAGCACGGACTTACGGGTAATGCCCGGAAGAATGGAATTGGTAAGGTTGCGGGTAATAATCTTCCCTTCTTTAGTAACAATGTAGGTATTGTTAGAAGAACCTTCGGTAACAAAACCGTCTTCCACCATCCATGCATCATCCTTACCTTTCTTCTTGGCTTCGGTCTTAACCAAAGAAGCAGCCAGAAGCTGCACGGTCTTGATATCACGACGCCCCCAACGGATGTCAGGAACAGAAATTACGCGCAGACCGGATTTCTCAGCAGTGAGAGTCTTAGCTTGAGTAAAGAGCACCACAGTCTGCTCAAGCCCTTCAGGCATGACAAAATCACGATCAGTGGCACCGCGGGTAACCTGAAGGTAAATCGCACCCTCTTCGAGGTTGTTGCGTTTGACTATCTCGCGATGAACTTCAAGAAGCTCATCAGCACTCATGGGCATAGCCATGCCGATTTCACCAAGGGAACGCTCAAGACGGGCCACATGGCCTTCCCATTCACAGATCTTGCCATCCACTACGGCGGTAACTTCGTAAATACCGTCCGCGAACAGAAAACCACGGTCAAAAACAGAAACCTTTGCCTCTTCTTCAGGCACGTAAGCACCATTAACAAATACAGTACGACTCATTTTATTCACTTATTCCAATATGAGAGATTAACTACTAACCCCACAAAGAACTCTGCGGGGGAAAGACAAATTTGTCATCGTATTCCAGAGGAGATTCCCTGTCTTCGGCCAAAAGCAAAGGCCCGTCAAGGTCTACGACTGCGGCACCGCCGGCCACCAGCACAGCTGGAGCCATAGCCAATGAAGAACCGACCATGCATCCGACCATAACCTGATACCCTTCAGCCAAAGTAGCCTCGCGAAGTTTCAAAGCTTCGGTCAGACCGCCGGTTTTATCCAGCTTGATGTTGATCATATCATACTTGCCTTTCAAGGAAGGCAGGGATTCGCGATCATGACAGGACTCATCAGCACAGACAGGAAGGACTCTTTCGATCTCCAGCAAAGCATCATCGTCTGAAGCAGGAAGCGGCTGTTCAACCATTTCCACGCCGAGACGAACCAGGACCGGAGCCATTTCACGATAAATATCTGCGGTCCAGCCCTCATTGGCGTCCACGATTATGCGGGCATCAGGTGCTCCCCTGCGCACCGCCTCAATGCGGGCAATATCTTCAATTCCCCCGCCCAGCTTGGTTTTAAGCAAAGGACGGGCGGCATTCTCAGCAGCCTGTTTTTCCATTGCTTCCGGGGTGCCAAGGGAAAGGGTATATGCTGTTATTTCCGGGGTAGGCTCACTGATTCCGGCAAGCTTCCAAACGGAAATCCCGGCTTTTTTAGCCTCAAGATCCCAAAGCGCGCAATCTACAGCGTTACGCGCCGCCCCGGCAGACAAAGCGGATTGCAATTCCTCATGGGTAAACGGAGTCTTCAAACCTTCAATCTGGGCAGTAACCGATTCAACGGTTTCGTTGTAACGGGCATAGGGAACGCATTCCCCGCGCCCGATGAAACCATCTTCCTCAATCTCAACCCGCAGCACAACAGCTTCAGTCCGCGATCCGCGAGCAATGGTGAAAACCTGTGCCAGCGGGAAAACGTCTTTTGTAACCGAAATCTTCATTAGCCCAGAGCCTCTACAAGACGCTGTGCACCCTGACGGAAAGGATCTACTGCCGGGATACCCATCTGTTTTTCCACTTCGGCAAGATAAGTAAGAGCCTCGTCCTCAGACATATGCTGGGTGTTGATAGAACAGGCAACAGCCTTACAATCGGAATTAACAACCTTGGCAATGGGCATAACCATTTCACGCAATTCTTCAAGAGAAGGCAGAGTATAATCAGGCAGTCCGCGCATGGTTTCACGGGTGGGCTCGTGACAGAGAATGAGAGCGTCGGGCTGGCCGCCATGGATAAGGGCCATGGTCACGCCGGAATATGAGGCATGAAAAAGGCTGCCCTGTCCTTCAATAAAATCCCAGTGATCCGCATCATTTTCAGGGGTGATATATTCGACTGATCCAGCCATGAAGTCGGCAACGACCGCATCAAGAGGTACGCCGTTTCCTTCAATAAGAATCCCGGTCTGTCCTGTGGGACGAAAAGTTGATTTACGCCCCTGTTTTTTCATTTCGCGATCCATGGCGAGAGTGGTGTACATTTTACCGACGGAACAGTCCGTACCCACGGCAAGACAACGTTTACCGGCGCGTTTTTTACCATTTGCAATGGGATACTTAACAGTAGGAATACGCACATCGTGCAAGGAACGTCCGTTTTTCTCGGCAGCCTCAACAAGCTCAGGCTGATCACACAGCAGGGTATGCAACCCGGAGGCGATATCCATACCCGCTTCAAGGGCTTCCACCAATATGGATTTCCAGCCCTCGGAAATAACTCCGCCGCGGTTAACAACACCAATAACCAGAGTTTTTGCGCCAGCTGCAGCCGCTTCTTTAATGGAAAGATCCTTAATTCCGAGATCGGCTCCGCAGTCTTCCATACGCAGCTGACCTGCAACAGCTTCAGGTCTCCAATCATAGATACCCTGAGCCATTTTCGCAGCCAGCGCATCAGGAGCATCTCCGAGAAAAAGTAAATATGGTGCTTCAAACATTGTCACTACCCCTTTATTTTATGTTTTTCATTTGGTTCTGCGGGTAAATCAATTTACGTGCCATAGTTTGGCTTAAATCTGAAAAACCTCAAAATAACGGCAAGTTAAAAAACGCAAAACCAAATCCCTCAAGAAAAGCAGCCCTAATCGGACCTCACAAATGCATAAAATTGTCTAAGGAGGACTTTTACCAGAGTTAACGTTCAACAAAAACGTTATTCATTAAATTTAATTCTAAAATTTTGCCTATTTTTTAAATTTTATACGTTTTTAATCAAAATTAAACAAAATGATTTCGCAACATATTTACATAATTGTACAGAGATCAAAACAAGTCCGCTTATAGCAACGAAAAAAGGCACTCCAAACGGAATGCCCTCAAACTCAACAAACAAAGACAATTGCAAAAGCGTAAACAAACCTATCCTTGAACGATAATCTGCGGTTCAATCGTCACTGACGAACCCGGCAGCTCAGTCTCTACAGCTGCGCGAATAGGAGCCGTAAGCCCTTCAATCTGTTCAATTGTTCGCTCTGGATTAAAACCGAGATTAATCAGAATAAACAAATCCTTACCGGATCTGCGGGCTTTGTAGCCATTAAAACCGTCATAATTGTCAAAATAGCGGGCCAAAATGCGTAGCAGTTGATAATGTTCCGGCTCCGGAATTGTACGATCCAGAATTTCGGGAAGGCTCTCCCGGATCAATCCCACAGCGATAACCACCATATAGCCGACCATGAACAAAGATCCGAAAAGATCCACCATTCGTGCGGACTTTGGGTCAGGCAGCCAAAGGGTTATCATAAGAATCGCCAGCACGATAATCGAAGCTACAGTTTTGGCAATCCTGGCGGCAATCTGCGATGATATAATTACCGAACTTTCCTTTTCATTAGAGCGGATAAAAGCAACTGAAAAATAATAATTAACCATGAGGTTGGCGGCAGCACTAAGAATGGCCAGCATCATAATACTGGTGGAAATAGGAGTGCCTGCTTCCATGGAAAATATTTTGGATAAAATATACATGCCGCTTAACAACAACCCAAAAGCCACCAGCAGATTTGTAATACGCTCAATCTTCCCGATACCATACTCGAATTCAACAAATCTTCCCCGATGGGCACGCTTGAGTACTATGTAAGAAACAATCTCAATGGTCAGCAGCAACAGAATCCTGATGACCTCGGACAATGCGGTCATGGACCCGGAAAGCAAACCGGCCACGGCAAAAAAAGCCAGAATAGCGGCATCAAGAATAATTGCCCAGAACACGGCCTTTTCCTTGGCAAGCTGATCCTGAGTTAATTTTGCAGAAACGGAAGAGCTACTCATCGCAAGAATACTCCGAAATATTGCTCCATAAGACCTATGCCCTCAAACTCCGCATAAGCTGTGCGCCCGACTCCGCAAAATTTTTCCACCCGTCCATAAAGCTGCGGGTCATCAATCAGCACCAGCACCCGCCCGTCACGCGGGGAACGGGCCTTAATACCGGCAGCAAAAAGATTGGAATGCCAAATCCCACCTGACCCCATGACCCGGCTGACTCTGCCTTCAATAAACTCTGACCTGCCGTAAAGCCGCACCTTTACCGGCTGACCGGGGCTAACCAGCTCAAGTGTAGCGTCATCCACAGCCACCTCAACCATAAGCCTGCTTCTATCTATATAAGATAGAAGCCTGTCTCCCTTACTGACCTCCGTCCCATCCTGAACATCCACTTCCCAGACCACGGCAGTCTCGGGCAGGGATACAGATGCACGGGTGTTACGGGTATTCTGTGCAGCATCAGTACCGGAAGCATTCTCAATTTCACTCATCCGCCTCTTACAGGCGAGGATGTTCTGCTCCAGATCATTTATACGCTTTTGCACCTGCAATGCACCGTCAGAAAGATCGTTGGGCAACATCCCCTGAGCGAGCATTCCCCGCCTGTGCCTTAACTGGCCCATTTCAAGCTGAGTGGATTTAACCTTTGCCTCGGCTTTTAAAAACTCCGACTCAGCCTTATCCTCATCTTCACTGGTGGCAACAGAAGCTTTTACCAGCTTGGCAATCCGGTCACGACGGTGTTTCGCCTCTTTTAAAGCTGCTTTCTCCCCTTTTATCCGAGCCGAAAGAATAGCAAGACTCTGATCAATATCCCGTATTAAACGATCCATATAGCCATCAAGTTTCCTGCGGCTTACAACCAGCCTTTCTTCAAGGGCAAGAAGCTCCCTTTCAAGAGTCTCATACTGCCCGGAAGTCCTGCGGTTACCTATCTTCAGAACCGCCCCGCCCTGCGAAACCATCCCCGGCACAATGGCCATGGCTTCCACAACTCCGTCAATTGGCGCATGGACCTCATAACGATAGGCGGTAACCACACCGTTTCGCACCACAAAACGCTGCATGTAGCTGATGATGGATGGAAGCGGAAGCAATGCGATTAAAAGCAATACAATCCAGGTAACAGACTTACGGCACAAAAAAGACTTCATGAATAGGGACTCCTTAGAAAAAGAGATTACAGCACCGTCAGTTAAACGGATGATCAGGCATACTGCCCCAGATTGCTAAAATACGTCAACAAGGAGTCATAGACGGGCTATACTAATACCATGCTTCAAAAAAACGAATCTATACATCTTATATTTAAGAATTGACCACCATCCGCGATGTGTTATTATGGCAATACTTTTCAATTTTTAGACATGGCAGGAACCATGAAAAGACTTTCCGCCGGCATACTATCTATACTTGTACTTATTGTTTTTGTTCCAGTTTCGGCACAGGAAACAGCCATGAAAATAGTATATCCTGACTTTTACCCTTTTTTCAGCCGGAACAATGAAAACAAAATGACCGGAATCTTCTACGAAATCATCAGGGAGGCTCTGGAAAAAAGGATGCATATAAAGGTAGAATGGGAAAATTTGCCATGGAAACGCTGTCAGCATAACATCAAAAACAACTTAGCAGACGCAATGATCACAACCATAACCCCTATAAGGATGGAATATTCCAGCACTCATCCATACCCACTTTTTATTCAATCAGTGAATATCTTTACGTACAAAGGGCATGAGGATTTAAAAGAAATTGAGCAACTCAAAAATTTCAATGAAATATACGAAGCGGGCTTTTCCATAATTACATATCTTGGAAACGGCTGGATTGAACGAAACGCGGAATCAATCGGCATCAAGGTCCATAAAGTAACCCAGCGCGACAAAGTATGGAAAATGCTGGCCCTGAAACGCGGTGATATAGTCATCGAATGGCCCGGAGGAGCATGGCCGGAGATACATAAATTCAATCTCAAAGAACACATCCAGCAAACAGATGCGGTGATAAACTCAGTACCCTTTCATCTGTTAATCGGAAACAAATCCCCTTACAGACACATTTTGCCGGGATTCAACATTACAATCAGGAAAATGATAGAGGACGGAACAATTCGTAAAATTACAGAGAAATACCTGCCCTCAAAATAATTTTTTATCTGGTATCAATACACTAATCTTGGTCTACCAGATATTCTTTTATGATTTTGTCCCGTGCCCCCTCAGCGATCAAAGAATCAAAAGCTTTTTGAATTCGGGCCACGAGTTCATCAGAAGTCTCTTTATTAACGGCAATGTAGTAGCCACCTTTATTGATCAACGTAAAGACCTGCTCCATATCATTTAGCTTATGCGGAGTACTTTTCATTCGGTGCGCTATACTTATTTCCGAGCCGGGAATAAGTTCAATCCGCCCCATAAACAATTTTAGAATATTCTGTTTTCCCGAATCTGCTTCATCAAAATTGATTCCATGCTTAAATCCTTTTGAAATCAGCAACTCCTCGACTGCCCCGCCGCGGACAGCACCAATTCTGTACCTTTTTAAGTCTTCAAAAGAATTGACCTTAATATGCGCATTCTTCTTTAAGCGGTACAAAACAACCCTACGCGGAAACAAGGGACCGACCCACTTGAACAAATCCTTACGCTTGTCAGTATGACTGGTCGTAAATAAAATGGTATTTTTGTTCTTCAATGTTTCATTATAAGCCCGCTTCCATGGCTTAATACTCAATTCATGCTCAATGCCAGCCCGATTAAGAATTTGAACTACAAGATCAACACTTAAACCGACCAGTTTTCCATTCTCTTCATAACTATAAGGAGCCCACTCCTCGGTCAGAGCAGTTATTTTCTCAGCACCAAAGGCAGCGACAGAATTTAAGAAAAGAATGGACAGTATTAAAAGAAACACCTTTTTCATATTTCAAGACTTCCTTAAGGGCTCAGTTTTTTCTAACCAACGTCATCCATAACCGATTATTTAAAAGTCAACAATATACGTTTCATCATTATCTATTTGACCCAAAAAAACTTGAGTGAATATATCCGCAAATTAAAATCCAAATGCACAATCCATTGCCTTTCCTACTACCCAAGTGTAGCGTTTGCTTAGATCATAATCGACCCGCAATACTGCCCAACTCTTCTCAGGATCTATTTCTATGGAAACTATCTATTCATGGGCAGTAAATGTCCCATTGTTCATTATGTCACATGCCGTCCGCAAGGTCGGTATGTCAGTTGCCCGGTAAACCATGCGTAGGATGCGGCTGGTGCTGTATCTCAGACCAGTGTGAAGTTTCACACAGAAAATACGGATATGTCCGCAGATGCCCGGACCTGCTCTGGTCTCAAGACCAAGGGCGATACATCTGCCTGTTGATGGGTCACCCGGAAGAGGGTGATGACGCTAAACGCCAGTTATTTGAAGGGGAAGGCTGCTGCGCCCCGCTCATGACCTGGCGGGATGATGTCCGCAACAGAGATCACGATTAAACCAAACAGATCAAAACAACGTAGAAAAGCCAACAAGCCGGAATTCCGGCTTGTTGGCTTTTCTAGCAATTACATATCTAAATCTCCCCAAAAACTAAAATTTCACCACTAAAAGCAATATAAAAACGCTACCAACATCACCTTAGAAACGCCCTCCAATCACCATATAGACACTTTTTTCTCTTACTAATCAGGACTGAAAACATTTTTTTGATTTAAATATACTCTTTAATTTCAACCACAAACGCACAACCCACCGTCCCCTTTTGTGAAATACAGCACATTTCTGTTGACAGCAAACCTGTCGACATATAGAAAGTACTCACGTTTTCAAAATGTCGACATTAGACAGTCGCCATTTAACAAATAAACCGAATTTCTAAACGGAGAAATTTACAGATGACCAAAAAAATCATCGACACTCCCAACGCTCCCGCCGCTATCGGCCCCTACTCTCAGGCTGTCGCAACAGGCGATCTTCTCTTTACTTCCGGCGCATTGCCCATTGATCCGGCAACCGGGAAAATGGTTGAAGGCAGCATCGAAGACCGCGCTCACCAGGTTTTTAAAAACCTCAGCGCAGTAGCAGAAGAGGCCGGAACCTCTCTGGACAATGCAGTCAAAACCACCGTCTACCTCGCTGACATTGCTGACTTTCAAGCAGTAAACGGCGTATATGGTGAATATTTTAACAAGCCCTTCCCTGCCCGTAGCGCATTTCAGGTAGCAGCACTGCCCCTCGGCTCGGACATCGAAGTTGAAGCAATCATCAACCTTAAATAATTCAAATAGAGGAAACTACTATGAACCTCGCTAAATTTTCCCGTCGTGGTTATGTTCAGTCCGCAACTCCCATCGAAGCTGCTCCGGCTTTCTCCGAAGCTCTTGGTGGTAAAGTAAACATCTTCATCAAACGTGATGACCTGCTCCCCGGTTGCTCCGGCGGTAACAAGACCCGTAAGCTCGACTTCTGCATCGCTGATGCTATCGACAACGGTGCTGACACCATCATCACCTGCGGTGCTGTTCAGTCAAACCATGCCCGCCTGACCCTTTCCTGGGCAGTAAAAGAAGGTATGGATTGCCACCTGATCCTCGAAGAGCGCGTTAAAGGCAGCTACAAACCTGAAGCTTCCGGTAATAACTTCCTCTTCCAGATCATGGGCGTTAAATCCATCGACGTAGTCCCCGGCGGCTCCGACATGATGGGCGAAATGAAAAAACTGGCTGCAAAGCTGGAAGCTGAAGGCAAAAAACCTTACATCATCCCCGGCGGCGCATCCAACACCATCGGTGCTACCGGTTATGTTTCCTGCGCAGAAGAAACCTTGCAGCAGCTCTTCGAAATGGGCCTCAACATCGACCACATGGTTGTACCTTCCGGTTCCGCAGGAACCCACGCAGGTATCGTTGTAGGTATGCACGGCTGCAACGCCAACATCCCCGTATCCGGTGTTAACGTAAGCCGTCCCAAAGACGTTCAGGAAGGCATCGTTCACAAGCTGGCAGAAGAAACTGCTGAGCGCGTAGGCGTTAAAGGCGGAATCCCCGCTGAAGCAGTTGAATGCTTTGATTCTTACGTCGGCCCCGGCTACTCCCTGCCCACCGATTCCATGGTTGAAGCTGTTAAACTTCTCGCTTCCACCGAAGGTATCCTGCTTGACCCCGTATACTCCGGTAAAGCAATGGCCGGTCTCGTAGACCTCGTCCGCAAAGGACACTTCCCCGAAGGTTCCAACGTACTCTTCCTGCATACCGGCGGCTCCCCCGCTCTTTATGCATACCTGGACACCTTCCGCGACTAAAAAATAATTAAGGGCCCGTGCTTTTTCAGTGCGGGCCTTTTAATAATGGATTAAGGTTATTAAGGTATAAGGTTCTGTAATGCGAAGCGGCACGACTCTTGTTGAATCGCTTCCACAAATGAGGAGAAATCAATGTCTCGTATTTCCGCAATGCTGATCGCTCTCGTGGCTGTTCTGGTTATGTCCACCGCCGCGTTTGCAGGTCCCACTGTAATTAAACTGGCCCACCCCAACGTTCCCCAGCATCCCATGGGTCAGGCTTTTGAAAAATTCAAAGAACTCGTTGAAACTCGCACTGACGGCAAGTTCCGTGTTGATATCTACGACAGCTCCAAATTCGGTAACTTCGACGCAGTAGTTCAGGGCCTGCAGTTCAACATGCTTCAGATGGGCTCCGCATCCACTCCGAACCTTGCACCTTTTTCCGATGATTTCCTGATCTTCGACCTGCCCTTCCTGTTCCCCACTTACGAGTCTGCCGACCTCATCACCGACGGTCCTATCGGCATGACCGCAGCTAAAGCACTGGAAAAAACCGGCATCATCGGCCTCGGCTACATTGAAATCGGTTTCCGTAACCTCTGGAACAACCAGCGCACCGTTAAGACTCTTGCTGATGCAAAAGGTCTCAAAATCCGTTCCACTCCTTCTAAAGCACACATCGCAACTCTGAAGGCTCTCGGCATCAACCCCACTCCTATTTCCTGGGGTGAAGTATACACCGCTTTGCAGCAGAAAACTGTTGACGGCATCGACATCGACCTGAACCTTGCATGGCACAACAACTTCCCCGAAGTTAACAACAACCTGACCATCGTTAACTCCCTGTACTCCCCCCACCTCGTTATGATGTCCAAGCGTTTCCTCGATTCTCTCGACGATGCTGACAAAGTCATCGTTCTCGAAGCTTTCGAAGAAGCCAAACTTTACGAGCGTAAACTCATCCGTGACGGCGAAAAAGAAATCATGGCTAAACTGGCCGACAAAGGCGTGACTGTTTACACTCTCACTCCTGAAGAACGTGCTAACTGGGCTGAAGCTACCAAAGGCGTATACACCCAGTTCGAAAAACGTATCGGTAAAGACCTGATTGAAAGAGCTAAAGCTACTATCGCAGCTGGCAAATAAAACATACGGCGGCCACCGGACCAACCTTTCCCGGTGGCCGCTGTTCAAAAAAGCGTGAGCGCCATGAGTAAAAATTTATTCGATAAAGTCGAAGGGGTCGTATCATCCTCCTGTCTCGCAGGCATGGCCCTGATCATCGCAGTTCAGGTCTTCATGCGCTACGTCCTGCAAAGTTCGCTGGACTGGTCTGAAGAACTGGCTCGCTACCTCTTCATCTGGTCCGTCTATGTAGGTTGCAGCTACGCGACCCAGAAAGACCGCCACCTTGAAGTAACCATCCTCCGCAACTTCGGCGGCCCCACCGTTGCGAAGTACGTAACCCTTATAGCCTACGTACTCACCATCGGATTCTGTGCCTGCACCGCAGTCTGGGGATTCCAGATGGTTGACTTCCTTGCCGGCACTGGCCAGAAGACTCCGGCCCTTGAAATTCAGATGTACTGGGTCTTCCTTAGTGTTCCCGTCGGTATGAGTTTCATGGCCATCCGCACCGCAGAGCGCGTGCTCGCCATTATCCGTGGAGAGATTAAATTCGCCTCCCCGGTGGAAAAATAGAAGGTTTATATATATGGATACTGCAGTCCTCCTTACATTTCTTTCCCTCGCATCGTTTCTGTTCCTGAGCGTGCCCATCGGCGTAGCTATCGGAATGAGCGTAATCGTGGGTATCTGGGCAGGCGACATGCTGCCCTACGAGTTCCTGATTCAGAAAATGGTCACATCTCTTGATGTATTCCCACTCATGGCTGTCCCGTTCTTCATTATGGCGGGTGAGATCATGCAGAAGGGTAGTATGGCCCAGCGCCTGCTGACCGTTTCCAAGAGCCTCGTCGGCCACATTACCGGCGGTATGGCCCACATTTCCATCCTTACCAGCATGTTCTACGGAGCATTGTCCGGTTCAGCACCTGCAACCGTTGCGGCTGTTGGCGGAATCATGGTCCCCTCCATGAAAAAAGAAGGCTACAGCACCTCCTTCTCCACTGCCGTCAACACCGCAGCAGGTTGTCTGGGCGTTATGATTCCGCCCAGTGTTCCGCTGATCATTTACGGAACCACTGCCGGTGTATCTGTCGGTGACCTGTTCATCGCAGGTGTTCTTCCCGGCATCTTCGTTGGTCTCTGTCTCATGGCATGCAGCTACTTTCTTTCCAAGAAGTACGGCTACACCGGTTCCGGTGAGCGCGCTACCTTCAAAGAAATCATGGTTGCTCTCAAAGACTCCATCGTGGCTCTCATGGTTCCGCTCATCGTTCTCGGCGGTATTTACGGCGGTCTGACCACCCCCACCGAGGCAGGCGTTATCGCGGTTCTCTACGCCTTTGTTGCTGAAGGACTTGTGCTGCGCACCCTGAGCTGGAGCAAGGTAACTGAAATCTTCAAGGGTACTGCCCTGACCACCGCATCCATCTTTCTGGTGGTTGCAACAGCAACTGCGCTTGGTCAGATCCTACTCTTTTACAATGTGCCCGACATGCTCGTTAACTTCCTCGTTGGAGTTTCCGATAACAAGTACGTTCTCATCCCGATCATTCTGGTATTCCTGCTGATCATGGGTACTTTCATGGACGCACTGGCAAACATCCTGATCCTGACTCCGCTGCTCCTGCCCGTAGTCAAGGTTCTGGGCATGAACCCGATTCACTTCGGTATCGTCATGATCGTCTGTGCTTCCATGGGCTTCCTGACTCCTCCGGTTGGCGTTAACCTCTTCGTAGGTTGCAGTATCGGTAACATCAGCATTGAAAAACTCAGTGCCGCAGTTATGCCCTTCCTGTTCACCATGATTCTGGCACTTCTTGTCATTGTCTTCTTCCCGCCCTTGGCACTCTGGCTGCCCGGGCTGTAATAATACTTTGCCCGCCGTCACCCTCCAGACGGCGGGCAACTTTTTTCGGAGCAAAACGCATGCAGATTACTCCCCATCCAGAAGGAAAAAGCATCCTCGGAATTTCCGGCCATGCCGGAGTCGGACACGTACACAGCCATTGCGGTTTTGTTCAGGATGATTCCGCCGGATTCGCCACCGCCATTGAAATCATTAAAAAAGCCTATCCCGCTGACACCAGCATCGCCGAAACATCAGTCGATGTCCTTTCCGGCGAAGTAACCGTCACCACCACTGACGGCGGCACAGGCAAAGCTACCGCCCGCCGCAGCTTCACCCCTCACGAAGCCACTCTCGTTACTTCCGCAAAAGGTCTGGATGCAACTTACAGCCAGTCCGTAGCTTTTCAGGTTTTCGGCCGCATTTACGGTCAGGGAGTGCTGGAAGGTCCGGTGGCATTTCAAGCTGCCTGCTGTCTGGCAGTAATGGATACCTTTGAAAAGAAATTTCCCGGCAGCTTCATTCGCGGCAATGAAGACATGCCCAATAAAATCGGCGGCTGCATCGGCACCCGTCTGCTCATAGATGAAGTCCCGGTCTCCGTAATGGCACTGGTCAACGCCAATGAAGGCGGCCTTGGTCCTGACGAAGATCTCGAAGGCAACATCGCCCTCGGCGACAAAGGCCGGGCCATGAAAGATCTCGGGCTGGACCGTCTGCCGACCATCATCCTTGAGAGCAAGGCCTACGTCCCCTCACTTTGTGCGGGCATCGACCATGACCGCATGTGGGTGCGCATAAACGCAGAAGCGGACAACCAGTACGTATATGATGCCCTGATTTCCGGCGCAGAGGGAGCAGGCCTGCCTTATATCCATTCCGATGCAGCCTACCCCCGCCACACTGGCGAACTCAAAGACGCAGTGCAGGCTCTGGGCAAACGCATCACCGAAATCGGAGAAACTTTCACCAATGCTGCAACTTCCGCAGAAAAGGTAAAGCTCATCAGCGAATTGGCCTTAATCGTAAGTCAGGACGCAGGCGGCGTGACTTTCATGAGCGCGCACATGCACGATCAGGTCGGTGGCGGCGGAATCATGCCCGGAACCAGCGCGGTACTCTCCATGGCGGTTTCCGAAAAGTACATTAATGAATGGAAAATCCCGGCTTTCAATGCCGACGACTCAGTCTGCTACATGAACCTTATAAGACATGCCCTGCCCGTACTTGCATCAAATGCTGAAAAAGCACAGGCGCAACTGGAAGAGCGTTATGCATTCAACCCGGCTGAGCATTCATTTTTATTCTAAGCAGAAGATTAATAATGTTTGACATGCAGGCCTTCCAAATGGAAGGTCTGCCTCTATTTTAAGCAATTAACATTCGGGATTGTATCAATATTCTCCACAGAGCTAAAAGCGTGCTGAAGCAATGCCCCGCGAAGCATTTCTGCTGGTAAGACTCGACAACCCATAAACTTCACGATATCTCAATGACACAAATTTTTAATAAAATACTAGCAGACACGCACGACCCTTTCAGTACCGGAGATTCCATGGACGGCATCAAAAAACTAACCTATAGCGAACAAGTTGCTGAATATATTAAGCAATCCATCCTTGAAGGGGAGCTTTCCCCCGGCGATCAGGTCAAAGAAGTGCTGTTGGCTGAAAAGCTGGGCATCAGCCGTGCCCCCATCCGCGAAGCATTGCAGATTCTGGCTAGAGAAGGCCTCATCAAGTCCGAGCCGCAAAAAGGCAAGCACGTTTCCGCACTCACCGCCAAGCAGATCATGGACAGCTATTTCACAGGCGGAGTACTGGAAGCCGCAGCCGTAACACAGGCCCTGCCTCTCTACACAGAAGAAGATGTTTCCAATCTCGAACAGATAGTGGAACAAATGCGCGAAGTAGCAGAGTCCGGTAAGGATCACGCATCCCTGACCAAGCTGGATACCACATTTCACAACATCCTTTTCTCACGCATTGATAACGAACTGCTCATCGAACTCTGCCGCAGATCCTGTCAGGGCATCTCAAAGTTCCTGCTCTACAAATACTGGATCAACCTCTACACCTCCAAGCAGGTCTACGAACGTCATCTCGAGATTCTGGAAGCCCTCAAATCCGGGCGTCCCACCAGACTGGAAAAGACCATCCGCAAACACTACACCGATTCCGGCAAGCGCATGTCCAAGTATGGTGTGGATGTCCATAAGGGGTAGGTTTATTTAGTTGAGATATTTTAATTCTTAATGGAATTGAAAAGGGTTAGCTCTGTTTGAGAGTTAACCCTTTTTTGTTGTGTCCGGCACACGTACTTTTAGGAACTGACGTATCTATACTGTTCCAAGATCCGAAATTACTCTAGATCGCTACGCCAGGGATTAAATTCACCAGCGAGCCAACTTGTCTCGAACGCGTCATAAGCCCGCCGGGCCGCCAGCCAGTCATCCATGGTCCAAGTTGGAAATTGCGAGGTGACATCCTGATATTCCTGCTCGGTAAATTCCAATCCAGCCTCCTTGGCTATCCGTACACGCGCCTCTTTGGATTCTGCATTGTTGATTTGTGCGCTGAACGCGCCGTCCGACTTGACCTTTTCAATAAATGCTCTGGCGTTTTCGACTGACATACCTGCCCTCCAACGGTCTTTTGGTTACACGGTCATGCCTGATATTAACTTGGGCAGTGATTTGGAGCAAGGTAAGGTATATATTTCCGCACAATTCAAGGCCAGAGACTTGCCGGGATAGATCCATTTTGAATTGTAGGGACAAAAAGGAGTGGTTGTTATTTTGAGGTAATTTGAGCTATTTCAACTACTGCGCTGATTCGGTTACGATTATAGATTACCTTAAATAGGCAAAGGATAGATCTCCATGGTGTATTATTTTGGAATGTTGGGAATTGTTGCTTTTTCCGTAACAGGAGTAATTGCAGCAGGAAAACGGAATATGGATATATTCAGTATCGTCTTGCTCGGCGTAGTTACAGCACTCGGCGGCGGAACTTTAAGGGACATGATTCTCGATTCCCATCCGGTATTCTGGATAGCGGACCTGACCTATCTATGGGTGGCAATAATCGCTGCGATAGTTACATTCTTTTGTGTCCGCCACGTTTCCCGCATCCTGAAATTATTCGTCTATATTGATACATTCGGAATGGCCCTATTTACTATCACCGCCATGCAAAAAGCCCTGAGCCTAGGTAACAACTACACGGTTTCAGTACTGATGGGACTTGTCACCGGAATTTCAGGCGGCATGCTGCGTGACGTTCTCACCGGAAGAATGCCTTTGCTCCTTGGAAGAGAATTCTATGCAACCCCTGCTCTTTTAGGTGCAATTCTGTATGCCCTACTCGACCAATTTTTCCCAGCTTTCAACAGTTCATGGCTATGCGGCGTCGCAACGATAATTATCTTACGTACACTCGCAATTCATTATGATTTATATTACCCGCACTGGCTGACTTATAATGGTGATGACAGTCAGGAGAACAATTGAAACTTGAATCCGGTCTGTTTGGCCTGTTCGGTCACATCGATCAGTTTTCCGTCTTCGATTGCCTGTTTCCGGGTATAGGAATAGATCATCCGAAACAGTGGATCGCAGTTAATTACCATCAGTAAATCTCCTTCAATTTCATATTGTTAAATAATTCTGAAAATTGAAGGTTATCCTGATTGGTTTGATTTGGTCACTGGGGGCTGGTAATTTTTTGGGGTGATTCTGGGGATCAGATGGTGTGGTGTTCTGATGGAGTTTGTTTGTGATCGCTGCTGGTGCTTGGATTCTTCGGTTGACCGAAGGTGACGGCGGATGTTGCTATTTTACTGCAACATAGGAAAATTAACCAGCACTATGAATTGATACAAAATAACTCAAAATGAATGGAATTGCACAGTACAAAAAAGCCATCCCATATATACTCAAATAATATTTACAACAAACTCTAAATTTCTTAAAACGTGACATCTCAAGGACTTTAGAGCGTTCTGATGCCATTTTTAAAAAATCATTCATATCATGATTCAAATCATAGAACTCTAATACTTCAGAATATTCTTTTGTAAAACCTAAATAAGCTTCTTTACTAACAGTTTCACTTTCTAACTCTACGTTAATACGACCCAAAATTTCATGAAGCCTATTTGCACAA
Source organism: Desulfovibrio sp. JC022 (assembly GCF_010470665.1). NCBI lineage: Bacteria > Pseudomonadati > Thermodesulfobacteriota > Desulfovibrionia > Desulfovibrionales > Desulfovibrionaceae > Desulfovibrio > Desulfovibrio sp. JC022. The sequence goes on from NZ_VOPZ01000007.1 coordinate 434,712, forward strand.
CGGTGGTAGCTTGCAGATTGGTTGAGTAACACTCCTAGCGAATCTTGGTTCGCGATAACTAAAATGATAATTGACACCGTAATAGTCAAAAACTCAACTTTTGAACTTGCAATACAAGGAAAGTCAACTCCACATAAAGACCCTATCGCAACAATGACTTGTGCAATTGACAAAAAAGAGATCGTAAAGACTAAAGCTTTATGCTTTCTCTTTGTTCTCTCAGCAGCAGTGAACCTTGATTTCATTGTTTTCCAAACATTATCTGACAGAGAGTCCAATTTATCTTTCACGTAGACCTCAATTATTAAATAAAGATATGAGGGAGGGGCAAACTATTAGCCTATACCATCTGAAACAAAAATGTCCCAAGGTTCACAACTACTAAGGTCTAGCCTGTTCGTTGGCAGTAATTAAACGAATAGATTAGATTGGCCACAGTTCATTAATGTCCTGCAGGTTCTTATACTTAAACAAGACCCCTCCCTCAAAATTTATAATCAACACCTAAGTCAGCTTCAATATGACCTAAAAACTTTCCTACATGATATGAATAAAAACGGTCAATATCGTCTGTTGAGAACTTAGCCAAACGCAATCCACGTTCAGTCAGCCAACGACGCTTTTCCTTAATGTCTGCTAATTCATAATCATGAATATAGTTGGTATCTCTCCAATTGTACTTCAATTCGTAATAGGCTCTAGATACTTTTTTTAATGAATTTGGTAACTTTGTAAAATGTTCGCAACGATAAAACTGTTGAGCAACAAAATTATCTATTACATATGGTATTTCCAAATCATTTACCTCAGAATAATACTGTAACCAACCATATCTTTTATTCTGAAATTTTGCTCCAGTAAGTTTTACATTTAGATCTTCAACAAAAGCGTTTTTAATTTCATCTGCCCCTATTCCCTTATCCTTCCGCTTATTGTCCATGAAGATAGCTTTCCGTAAACGGGAAAACATCATTGCAATTGAGTAAAAATGTCGCTCTAATGTTCTTCTTTTGACAGTAACAAGCTCACCTTCAATTGCATAGCCAAGATAGTTCACCTCTTCTACTTCACAACAAAATTTTGTTTTGTCTGTATTCAAGGGCAAATCTTTAATTTTAAATTTATCTTCACATGATTTTTCAAAATCAACGATTGGTAATGCTAAGGCAACAATATCATCAACATACCGATCATAAAATTTACATTTACCATTCATATACTCATCAAAATCTAATAGATATATTTCTGCGAGGACATTTGATATTGGCAAACCTTGAGGAACACCTTTGTCTTTATTCGCATATTTAGATTTCTCGCTCCGAGAATAATTTTGTGGAACAGTTGGATTGATTACAGCTCTGTGCAACAGCAACAAAAGTAATTCATCATCAATATTGCCATTAAGAATGACAAACAACTGCTCAATATCTATATTGTCATAATATGATTTGATATCGACACGATGAAACTCGTAATCACAATTGCAAGTAGCTATAGCATTTTTTAAATTTCTAACTTTAACATTCGGTAGTTCTCGATTGACACAGTGTGGAAATATCTCTTGAATAATAGAATTCAAAATAGAAAGTACTATTTTATCTCGAATAGTAGGAATTGAAATTTTTCGAGGAAAGCTTTCAGGCCCTTTAAGAATTAGTTTTTGAAGATAAGGAGAAAATTTATATGTACCATTTAGGCATTTTACATGAATATTATTAAAGTACTCACTTTTACGCTTATCAAAATCAACAACAGAAACCCTATCAATTCCTCGACCTGACTTTAATCGAACACGCTCCTCATAAACTTGTTCAATATGCTCCAAGCTAAACATTTCTTTAAGCTGTTGTGATATTTCCATAGAAAAACAAGTACTCTCTTTATTAAGACTGTTCAATAGCAAAACCACAATAACACAACCAAACTACATATATTTATAGATATTAATTATCATAATCAATTTCATCTAACACCACTCACCAACCCCGGTTGGCACCAAAGGTTGGCAGCAGTCCAAAAAACCGCAAATAAACGCAGAAAAGGGTTAACTCTAAAAATGAGTTAACCCTTTAATATTGTAGCACTTTTATACCAAATGGTGACCCCGGCAGGAATCGAACCTGCGGCACCAGGATTAGGAATCCTGTGCTCTATCCGACTGAGCTACGGGGCCACCCTATGTGGCCGGATGGAAAAAACTAACGTATTTCTCCGTCCGAGGCGAGAATTAATATCCAAACCGGTTTTTGATTGCAAGCAATTTTTCAACATTCTTCTTATTTTTCTAGCCAGTCGGGATAAACCACTGTTCTCCGCCCGCACTACACCAATTGTCAGAATCAAGCTCTCAGACAACTAAGAAAGAGCCAGATGCAAGGCGCAAGAAAAAGGTTGGAACGAAGCGTATATTAACATACGTGAGTTTCAACCTTTTTCGCAGCACACCACAAGCGTAAGGTCTTGTAAGCTTGAAGATTCGCTAACAATTCACTTTACGCCGCAGATGGTGCTTTATTAGCTGTCTGACCTTACATTTTGTTGACAGCCGCATACATTCATGACAGAACGCTCTCAGCTTAACACCGTTAAGCACAGGAGATTAACCATGAATGCCTCATCAAAAACAATAGATACGCCGCAGCAGCCCTTGCGTATGTTGATTCTGGACGCTGCCCGCAAGCTCTTTGCCGAGCATGGGTACGCGCAGGTTTCCATGCGTAAACTGGCTACCACCATCGGCTACTCGCCCACTACTATTTATCATCATTTTAAAGATAAAAAAGAACTCTTCCTCTGCCTTACCGAAGAGACCTACCGGGATTTCCTGCATCGCATAAACCGGATCATCGCTACTACGCCTCCCCCGCGTGAGGCTTTAAAAAATATACTCTATACCCTTGTAGACATGGGCCTTGAAAACCCCAGTGCCTACCGGGTGGGCTTTATGATGGAAAGCGACCTCTGGAAGGATCACGATTCACACTTCCAGCACAATCCCCTTGGCAAGACCATGTACAATCGCATCAATAAATGCGTAAAGGATTGCCTACCTGCAAATGCTTCCGATGAAGACATTCTGGTCACCGCCAACTCAGTGGTTGCCGCCACTCACGGACTGACCTCCCTTTTGATCACCTACCCCACTTTTGAATGGGGTCCGCTGGACAGGTTAAAAGCGCAGGTAATTGACTCCGCTGTTGACGCCATCGGTTGATTACTATAATCGAACAAATCTTTTTCGCACGGGTCGGATAAAATCCGCTTATATAAAGGAATTTCACCATGAACAAAAAAACCGCCATGAAAATAAACAAGAAGGCCAAAAACCACGTTGTCTCGCTCCTGCAACCCAAGGACGCCCTGAACCGGGTAATGAAACGGTTCCGTTCCCTGCAATCCCCGGACGGATACTGGGTTTTCGCACTTGAAGCGGATGTGACCATCCCTTCCGAATACATCATGTTCAACAGATTTCTGGGCCGCAAGATGGATAAAGGCCTTGCTGAAAGGCTGGGCAACTACATCCGCGCCAAACAGATGCCCGACGGCGGCTGGCCCCTGCATGATGATGACGGCCCGGTGAATATCAGTGCCTCTGTAAAAGCATACATGGCCCTCAAGATACTTGGCGATGACAAAGACGCAGAACACATGGTCCGTGCCCGCCAGATCATCCTTGCCAAGGGCGGAGCTGAAACATCCAATGTTTTCACTCGTATCTGCCTTGCCACCTTCGGACAGATTCCTTGGCACTGCCCCCCGGCCATGCCCATTGAAATCGTGCTGCTGCCTAAATGGTTCTTTTTCCATCTGGATAAAGTTTCCTACTGGTCCCGCTCGGTTATCTATCCGCTGCTGATCATCTATGCCAAGCAGCCGGTCTGCCGTTTACGTCCCGAAGAAGCTGTGCCGGAACTTTTCTGCAAACCTGCGGAAGAGCATATCCATATAGATAAGTACCGTGACAAAGGCTGGCGCAAAAATCTTTTCATTCTGCTGGACCGCGTACTCAAGCGGACCATGCATCTGGTGCCCAAGTCCATCAACAAAAAAGCCTTGAACTATGCGGAAGAATGGACTCGCGAACACATGGCCGGACGCGGCGGCATCGGTGCCATCTTCCCGGCAATGGCTAATGCGGTCACAGCACTGAGCCTGCTCGGATATGATGAATCTGATCCGGATTTCGCCCGCGGCATGCAATCTGTAGACGATCTCATGGTCGACAAATTCCATGTACCTGAAAAATCCCCATGGGAACACACTGTGATCACGGGTGGAGCTGAACTTTCTGCTGCACCGGAACTGGATCTTTCCCCCAACCACGGAACTGCGGAAAACCTTGAACAGGCCATGTGCCAGCCCTGCAACTCTCCCATCTGGGATACCTGTCTGGCTCTTTCAGCCATGATGGAAGCGGGCGAAGATCATGACAGTAAATGCACTCAGCAGTCCTTGAAATGGCTCTGGGATCAGCAGATTTTCTTCCGTGGTGACTGGATTTCCAAAGCCCCCAAACTTGAAGGCGGCGGCTGGGCTTTCCAGTTCGAAAACACCTTCTACCCGGACCTTGATGACACCGCCATGGTGCTCATGGCCATGTGCCGTGCCGGGGTTCTGGATCAGCCCGAGCACAACGAAAATTTCGTCAAAGGTGTAAACTGGCTCATCGGCATGCAGTCCTCCAACGGCGGCTGGGCAGCATTCGATATCGACAACTGCGCCGAGTACCTGAACGATATCCCCTTTGCGGATCACGGCGCATTGCTCGATCCGCCCACATCCGATCTTACGGCCCGTGTCATCGAGTTGCTGGGCGTAATCGGTTACGACAAGAGCTTCCGCCCCATCAAGGATGGTATTGAATTCCTGAAAAAAGAACAGGAAGACGACGGCTCATGGTTCGGACGCTGGGGTGTTAACTATATTTATGGAACATGGTCCGTGCTTTGCGGCCTGCGTCAGGCCGGGGAAGACATGAATTCTTCCTACGTCTGCAAGGCTGTGGAATGGTTTGAAAACCACCAGAACAAAGACGGCGGATGGGGCGAATCCTGCCTGAGTTACAACGATAAGAACTACGCCGGACTTGGTGATTCCACCGCCTCTCAGACCTCGTGGGCCCTGCTGGGACTCATGGCAGCCGGACGTGTACACTCCAAGGCCGTCAGCCGAGGCGTACGTTATCTGCTGGAAAACCAGAAAGATGACGGCAGCTGGGATGAGACTCTGTACACCGGAACCGGATTCCCGCGTGTATTCTACCTGCGCTACCACGGCTACTCCCAGTACTTCCCCATGTGGGCACTGGGCGTGTACAAACGCTTCGTAGCTGATGAAGACACCAAGCAAATCATGATGCGCCGCAACTCCCCGCTCGACCTCGGCAGGAAGTGGTAGAAATGAACAACAGTTCACTTTTGATCAGTAACACGGTCCCGGCCTATGAAACAGGCCCGGATGACCGCATGCACTGCCACTGGTTCATGCACCACCTGCAAGAAGCTGCTACCGCCCATGCGGATTCACTTGGCTTCGGTATTGAAGACATGGCAAAACTGGGCTGTTTCTGGGTGCTGACTTCCATGCGGATCGAGATTGCAGAACTGCCTCTGCGTGAGAAAAAATTCTCGCTTACAACATGGTCACGGGGAGCCAAAAAGCTGCGTGCCTTTCGCGAGTTTTCCGGCTGCGATGAAAATGAACGCGAAATCATCCGCGCCTCTTCCGAATGGATGGTGCTGGACGCTGAAACACGCAGGCCCATAGCCATTGATCCAAAGCTGAACTTACACGCACAGGACCGCTGTGTATTCCCTGATGCAATGAAAAGATTGCGTCCCGGCACACCTGAAAAGGAAATACGTTCCCTAAACGTAGGCTACAGCTCTCTTGACGCTAACGGTCACGTCAACAACACCGAATACCTGCGCTGGTCCTTTGACAGTCTGCGTCAAAAAGGATTTGATCAGAATAAGGTAAAATCCATCCGAATCGCCTTTCTGTCTGAAGTCTTTGAAGGCAATTCAGTCAAACTCATGAATTGCGATTGTGAGGATGATGGGTTTGAATTGATCGGGCTGAATGAGAGTGAAGGTAAGGCTGCTTTTGCTTTGAAAATAGAATAGCACCGATAACTAAACATAAATTTAAAAGCTCAGGATATGGTTTCATATTCTGAGCTTTTTTCGTATTTGCTGGCAATACTCTACAACCCCTAGAATTATAAAACTAATCTTTGACAATATTTTATATACTATATAAAAACAGAAAAACAATAACAAAAAATTAACTCAAGGACTCGCTATGAATATATTTAAAACAAGTTTCATCTGCATGCTGGCAATATTTTGCTTGGCCGCACAGCCTGTACAAGCTGATGAAAAAGAGAAAATGGAAGTTGCTCTGGAATTGATACGCGAATCAATCAATATGCAAGCCATGTACATAACATTTGAGAACATGACCATGGCCACAATTGAAAACGACATCAACAATGACCTCAAAACAATGGGGCACAGAAAGCCATTAATTAAAGCATACAAAGAAGCAGTAAAAGAAGCTTTTTACGATCCAAAAGTTATTGATGGACAACAATCCCTGTATGCTAAAATCTATGCCAAAGAATTCACCAAACAAGAGCTTGAAGAGCTGCTGCATTTCTACAGAACACATCTAGGAAAAAAATTCATGAAAAAACAGCCTCACATCGCAATAGCAGCCTACGAGAAAGCCTCCGAATTAGTCGGCCCTGTCTTTGTCAGTGTATGTAATAAAAAACTGGCTCCCAAAATTGAAAAACTGCAAAAAGACGGGATTATGCCTACGGAGTAATATAGATGGTAAAGTTTAAATCCATACTTCTCTGTCTCTTTGCAATTATCGCAATCATGAGCCAGACCATACCTGCCAGTGCTCAAAAAGATATGCGCATGAAAGCTGCGCAAGAACTTGAAAAAGAAACGTTTGACATTGACGACTATTACAATTCTTTCGGATATATCGCATTGATGAAACTAAAAAAAGAGATGAATAAGAACCCTGCAACATCGAAATATGAAAAGCCATTATTTAAAGCTCTTGTAGATGCTTTGGATGAAGCTTTTTACGATGATGAAACCCTCAACATAATAGAACGAGCTCGTAGCGAAATTCTTTACGAAGAATTCAATGAAAAAGAACTTAAAGAGCTACTGGTTTTTGCTAAAACACCTGTAGGAAAGAAATTTATGGCAAGACAGCGAGACTTGGTCCATAAAACAGAAAATAAAATGGCACCTGAACTAAACACTATTTTTTCAAACAAACTTAACCAAAAATTTAACAATAAAATTGAATTACTCATAAAAACCGGCACTATTTCAGAAAATAGTGCCATAAAGCTAGAGTAAAAAACGACATACGAATTACCCCACACACCTACAAAAGCCCGGAATGCACCCAGCGTTCCGGGCTTTTTAATGCAGACATACCTACATACAGATGGTAATTGTAAACCATGCGTAAACCACTGCAAACAATCCTTATCAAACCCGCAGGGCCGGACTGCAACATGGCCTGCACCTATTGTTTCTATCTGAAAAAAAACAAACTATTTATTGATAGTCCGAGCCATCGCATGTCCGGGGATGTACTGAAAGAGCTGATCCGTCAGGCCATGGGGCAATCTGAAGATCAAATTAACTTCATCTGGCAGGGCGGAGAACCTACGTTGATGGGGCTGGATTTCTACCGCAGGGCAATTGAATTGCAGCAACGATTCGGGCATGGGCAAATGGTGGGCAACGGACTACAAACCAATGGGCTGCTCATTGACGACGAATGGATCAATTTCCTCAAAGAATACAATTGGCTGGTAGGAATATCGCTAGACGGCCCGGAACACGTGCACAACCATTACCGCCGCACAAAAAGCGGGAACGGCACGTGGAAAAAGGTTGTAGCCAGTGCCAAAAAAATGATTGAAGCCGATCTGGCAGTTAACGCCCTCATTGTTGTAAACGACTATTCCGTGCGCTTCCCGGATGAAATCTACCAATTTCATAAAAATCTGGGTTTACCCCACATGCAGTTCATCCCCTGCGTTGAAACGGACAGAAACGATCCTTCTCGCCTATCCCCTTTTTCAGTTCCTGCCGAAGAATACGGCTCTTTCCTATGCCGCATTTTCGACCTTTGGATGGAAGATTTTTCAGACCTTACGCCGACCACTTCCGTACGCATGTTTGATTCATTATTTCATTATTACATAGGGCACCCTCCGCCGGAATGCACCCTGCTGAATGAATGCGGAACCTATGTGGTGATGGAACACAACGGCGATGTCTTTTCATGTGACTTCTTTGTGCAGCCAGAATGGCGTCTCGGCAATATAAAAGATTCCAGCCTGTCTGATATGCTCAATTCCGGGAAGCAACATACGTTCGGTTGCAGAAAGGCCAACCTGCCAAACGCGTGTATTCACTGTAACTGGCTACCCCTCTGCCGTGGTGGATGCCCCAAAGACCAATTTACAACTGAGGACGGAAATGCCTTTAACCATCTGTGCCCGGCATACAAGATGTTCTTCGAATATTCGGACAAAATATTCAGCCAGTTAGCCAAAGAGTGGAAAAAACAATACTCTGCCATGCAAGCAAATAACCGCACCCCAGAAAAGGACTCCTACAACAAACCAGGCAGAAATCAGCCCTGCCCCTGCGGAAGTGGAAAAAAATTTAAAAGGTGCTGCGGAGCATAATTAATAAAACTTGCACCCATTCATCATTATCACGTATAGTGGTTCTAATTCCCTAGATCGGCTTATTGCGTACTTTCATTGCACGGTTACGAGCAATCTGTCGGTTTGCTGCCAGCGGTCGGCACGATACTCCCCAAAAAAAGGAGCAGGGCAATGAAAGACAAAACACGGCGTGAATTCCTAAAAAATAGTCTGGCACTCACGGCAGGAGCTGTGGCCTCCGGTGTGCTGGCTGACACAAATTCAGCCTCAGCAAAATCGACAAGCAAAGGCCCAAAAAAATCCTCCGGAAAAAAGACCGGAAAGAAACGGCCCAACATTCTGCTGATCATCACCGATCAGCAGCGTCAGGAACAGCACTGGCCCCCCGGATGGCTGGATGAAAACATGCCCAGCATGGCCCGTTTGCAAAAAAAAGGCGTAACTTTCACGAATAATTTTATCGCCGCAGCGGCCTGCTCCCCCAGCCGCGCAACCTTCCTGACCGGAGTTTATCCCAGCGTCCACGGAGTGACACAGGTTCCGCCCAATCCTCCCCTGCGTAGCGACATCACCAATATTTTTAAAATGGCTGAAAAAGCCGGATACGATATCGCCTACAAGGGGAAAATGCATCTCTTCACCCCGCAAAGCAATCCTTCAACGGACAATTTCACCAGCTACGATATCAAATGGGCCTCGGACAACTACAGTACCCACCGCTGGAATCCGCCGGATTGCGCAGTAGATATCGGCGGCAACCCATGGATCGGAGGTGGTTATCCCGGTAATGATCAACGCTTTGTAGACGGAGTGCCGGACACTTACAACCGCATGACCCCGGCCATAGAGAAAGGCGAAACTATTTACGAATATCTGGACAACCATGATCCTGAAGAGGACAAACCGTTCCTTATGGTTGCCTCCTTCGGCAACCCGCACGACATCAGTGCTTGGCCTGATCAGGATAAATGGGGATACAATAAGGAAGACTATGCGGATCTCACGGAAATTAACCTGCCGCCAAACTATAATGACAATCTGGATGAAAAACCATCCGCTCAGAAGGAATATCAAAAACTCTGCGACAAAGTATCCAGCTGTCCCACGAAAAAGGACCGCGTAGGATTCTGCCGCTTCTATGCCCATCTGCATAGAGTGGTTGATAAACAGATTTCAGCAGTTCTTGACAAGCTTGACGAAAAGGGGCTCACCGAGGATACCATCATTTTCCGTTTCGCCGACCATGGAGAGCAAAGCTGGTCCCACCAGATGATCCAGAAAGGAGTCAACAGCTATCAGGAAACCATCAACGTACCGCTGATCATCTCCAACCCGAAGCTTTTCCCTGAAGGAAAGAAGACCAAATCATTTTCCAGCCTGATCGACCTTGTTCCGACCGTAGCAGAACTGACCGGAGCCGCATCTCCTGAGGAACTCAAATCCAAGGGAATTCACGGCAAATCCCTTGTCCCGGTAATGGACAATCCAGTCGCAAGTGTCCGCGACAGGGCCATGTTCTTCACCGAAGACTGCGAATCTCTTTTTGAGGGATTGCTGGGAATAAAGAATGTCTATGATACAGTTGCGGGAAAAATCCGCAGCATACGCTATAAGGACTGGATGTACGCCGTGTACTTCACCAACAAGGGCACAAAGCTGGAGTATGAGCTGTACAATCTAAAAGATGATCCGGGACAGCTGGTCAATCTGGCTTGGGGATCACGCCGGAAAGCAAACTTTGCCCAGATGCAGAAGCTGCACGATATGCTGACTGCTGAGCTGAAGCTGTACGATGCATTCCCGAAAGGTTTTAAGTGGCCGTTGAAGGCGGGAATTAAGACTGTATAAAACGAATTATCCTCCGGCGCGAACGGGGGATAATTCATTTTACAATCCAGCGTATATTAATTAATAAAACATCAAACTGAGACAATCCCGAGGCATGTTTTTCAATATAACTTTATTTTGCAATAATTCTACCCCTAAGCCCCCGCATCACTTGACTTCCCATCAATTGTCAGCTAAATATACCGCCTTTCGTGCAGTAATATTATTGCGCGCTCTTTCTGATGTACGAGGTCTTCGCCTTACATGAATTCAAGGATAATGGTGAGTTGCAGGAGCAACACATTCGTCCCCGCGAAGACATTTTTATGCTTGTCCGGTTTGCCGGGCATTTAACAATTTTTCCGCAAAGAGAGAATGGATTATGCAAGTTGCAGGTAAAGAACTTGAGGTTCAGCAGGGTGCGCTTTGCGGCGAGGTTCTCAAAGAGGCCTTGTCCAAGAAGCAGTTCAAGAACGTTGTAGTTGCCAAAAATGGCGAAACGCTTCTTGATCTCACCACCACCGTGCCTGCCGACTGTACCGACCTTGAGCCGGTAATGGCTGACTCTGCAGAAGGTCTGGAAGTAATCCGCCACTCCACTGCACACCTTATGGCTGAAGCAGTGAAGAAGCTCTTCCCCACAGCCAAAGTAACCATCGGCCCCTCCATTGCCAGCGGCTTCTACTATGACTTCGATTACGAACGCCCCTTCACTCCTGAAGATCTGGAGGCCATCGAAGCCGAAATGCTGCGCCGTGTAGGTGCCAACGAAGAATTTACCTGCGAAGTGCTTTCCAGTGCAGATGCACTTAAAAAGTTCGAGGGAATGGGCGAAGATTACAAGATCGAACTGATCAACGATCTGGGTGAAGAAACAGTTTCCGTTTACACCAACGGCGAATTTGCAGACCTTTGCCGCGGCCCCCACGTGGCCCGCACAGGCATGCTTAAGGCTTTCAAGCTGCTCTCCGTTGCAGGTGCTTACTGGCGCGGTGATGAAAACCGCCAGCAGTTGCAGCGTATTTACGGAACCGCTTTCCCCGATCCTAAGTCTCTGAAAAAACATCTTGCCCAGCTTGAAGAAGCTAAAAAACGCGACCACCGCAAACTGGGAACCCAGCTTGATCTCTTTTCCGTAAGCCCTGAAGTGGGTGCGGGTATGATCATCTGGCACCCTAAAGGAGCACTGGTCCGGGCTATCCTTGAAGACTTCGAACGCAAGGAACACCTCAAACGCGGCTACCAGTTCGTACAGGGCCCGCTCATTCTCAAACGCGAACTTTGGGAAAAATCAGGCCACTACGACAACTACCGCGAGAACATGTACTTTACTGAGATTGATGAACAGTCCTACGGCATCAAGCCCATGAACTGCCTTTCTCACATGCTGGTATTCAAATCCAGACTGCGCAGCTACCGCGATATGCCCCAGCGTTACTTTGAGCTGGGTGTGGTCCACCGCCATGAAAAATCCGGAGTGCTGCACGGCCTGCTCCGCGTGCGCTCATTCACTCAGGATGATGCCCACCTCATCTGCCGTCCCGACCAGCTCCGCGATGAAATCATCGGCGTTGCAAAATTCGTCGGCGACGTGATGGATCTGTTCGGATTTGATTACGAAGCTGAAGTCAGCACCAAGCCCGAAAAGGCTATCGGTTCTGATGAAGACTGGGACAAAGCAACCGAAGCTCTTGAAGGCGCACTCAATGAAATGGGTATGGAATACTCAATCAATGAAGGCGACGGCGCGTTCTACGGTCCCAAAATTGACATTATTATTAAAGATGCACTTGAACGTCGCTGGCAATGTGCTACAATCCAGTGTGATTTTACCTTGCCAGAGCGGTTTGACTTAAGCTATGTGGGCGAAGATGGTGAGCGTCACAGACCAGTAATGCTCCACCGGGTAATCCTCGGTTCCATCGAACGTTTCATCGGAGTTCTGCTTGAACATACCGGTGGCGCACTGCCTGCCTGGCTATCCCCTGTTCAGGCAAAAATTCTTACTGTTACCGACTCTCAGAACGAATTTGCACAAAAAGTCTTGCAGTTTCTGCAAGAAAAGGGCATTCGTGCCGAGGTTGATGATCGCAATGAGAAACTGGGCTACAAAGTTCGGGAGGCCCAGCTTGATAAAATCCCGTTCATGTTAGTAGTAGGCGACAAAGAGGTCGCTGCGGAATCGGTCAATGTAAGGGCCCGCGACGGGGAAGACCCCGGACTCAAGTCTATTGAAGAAGCGGCAGAGCTTATTTCGACCGCCATTAACGAACCATTCAAACGCGGAGGCATGAGCTATAGCTTTTCATAGAGACAGGCGTCCCTATCGCAGGGATGACGGTGCCCGCCGAAACGAGCGCATTAGAGTTCCCAGAGTCATGGTTATTGACGATGAAGGCAATCAGTTGGGAGAACTTCCCACCCGTGAAGCCCTCGAAATAGCACAGGACCGGGGTCTTGATCTGGTTGAAGTTGCAGAAAAGGCTGACCCGCCTGTTTGCAAGATTATGGACTATGGTAAGTTCAAATATCAGCAGCAGAAGCGTAAGCAGGAAGCCAAAAAGAAGCAGACTGTAATCCAGATTAAGGAAGTTAAGTTTCGCCCCAAGACAGACGAGCACGATTACCAGACAAAGCTCAAGCACATCCGTCGGTTTCTTGAAGGCGGCGACAGGTGCAAAGTCACTATATTTTTCAGGGGCCGAGAAATTGTCCATAAGGACAGAGGGTTGACTGTTCTGGAACGAGTCAAAGAGGATACCATGGATATTGCCAAGATGGAGCAAGCCCCAAGGTCCGAAGGACGCACCATGAACATGATGTTGGCTCCTATCAAAAAATAAGGTCTTTGCCGGCTTAACGGCCGGTATTCCCTAGGAGGATAAAATGCCTAAAATGAAGACTAGAAGAGGCGCTGCTAAGCGTTTCTCCAAGACTGGTAGTGGAAAATTCAAACGTCGTCGTCAGGGTCTGCGTCATATCCTGACCAAGAAGAACGCAAAACGCAAAAGCAGACTGGGTCAGAGCACTACAGTTGACAGCGCCAACATCGGCCAGGTCAAACGTATGCTTCCCTACGCTTAATTGCGATTTGTTAAGAATTAATTATTAAAGAACACTCCTGTCCACGGAACTACGTTCGTGGCTGGTTTTAGATACATTCCCCAGGAGGAATAACATGAGAGTAAAACGTGGTGTAGCCGCCAAGAGGCGTCACAAAAAATATTTAAAAATGGCCAAGGGTTTCCGTGGTTCCGGATCAACCCTTTACCGCACCGCCAGAGAGCGCGTTGAGCGTTCACTCTGCATGGCTTACGTTGGTCGTAAGCTGCGCAAACGCGACATGCGTAAACTCTGGATTCAGCGCATTAACGCAGCAGCACGCCTGAACGGTCTGTCCTACAGCCGTCTTATTCACGGCCTCTCCCTCGCCGGTGTTGCTCTGAACCGTAAAGTTCTCGCCGATCTCGCTGTTAACGATGCTCCTGCATTCGCTAAAGTCGTCGAGACCGCTAAAGCTCAGGTTAGCTAAAGTGTCGGACGTAAAGTCCCTGTTACAGGAACTTGAAGGCCTGGTCCCGGAGTGCTCTGCACGCCTGGATCAGGCTTCTTCTTTGTCTGAAATGGAAGACATCAAGATCGATATGCTTGGACGCAAAGGTCGCGTTGCCAAGATCATGTCCGGTCTGCCCTCCCTTCCCAACGAAGACAAACCTGTTGCAGGTAAAAAAGCCAATGAAGTAAAGGCCGCTCTCACCGAGCTCATCGAGGGAAAGCAGAGCGAGCTTGAAAAAGCCGCCACCGCTGAGAGCCTGTCCCGTTTCGACCCCACTATGCCCGGACGTAAACCTTCTGAAGGTTCGCTCCACCCGGTCACCCTCGTCATGGACGAGATTTGTGACGTTTTCATCGGGCTGGGTTTTGAAGTCGTAACCGGACCCGAAGTTGAAAACGACTGGTACAACTTCGAAGCACTGAACATTCCGCCGGAACACCCCGCACGCGACATGCAGGACACCCTGTACATTTCAGAGTCCATCCTGCTGCGCACCCACACCTCCCCTTTGCAGATTCGTACCATGAAGGACAGAACTCCTCCGCTGGCAGCAATCGCACCGGGTAAGGTTTACCGCAGGGATTCCGACCTGACCCATACCCCCATGTTCCACCAGATCGAAGGTTTTCTGGTTGACCAGAACGTCAGCATGGCGGATCTCAGGGGAACCCTGACCGCATTCGTCCACCAGCTTTTCGGACCAAAAACTGACGTACGTTTCCGTCCCAGCTTCTTTCCCTTTACCGAACCCAGCGCGGAAGTGGATATCTCCTGCGTAATGTGCGGCGGCAAAGGAACCATCGACGGCAAGCCCTGCCGCGTATGTAAGCAGACCGGTTGGGTGGAAATCCTCGGTTGCGGCATGATGGACCCCAACGTAATGAAAGCAGTTGATTACGATACCGAAAAATACTCCGGTTTCGCATTCGGACTCGGCATTGAACGCGTAGCCATGCTCAAATACGGCATCGGCGACCTGCGCATGTTCTTTGAAAACGACATCCGATTCCTCGAACAGTTTTCCTAATATATACGCAGTAAATACTGCTGGAGGCTCAAATGCTTTTAAGCATGCAATGGCTGCGGGATTTCGTTCCTTATGAGGGCGAAATTCAGGAGCTTGGCGACAGGCTGACCATGCTCGGCCTTGAGCTTGAAGAAATTTTCAATCCTTTTGAAGCAATCAAAGACATCGTTGTCGGCCATGTTGTGGAGTGCGGCAAGCACCCCGAGGCCGACAAACTGTCTGTTTGTAAAGTTGACGTCGGTGACGGCGAGCTTCTTGATATCGTTTGCGGCGCACCCAACGTAACCAAAGGCATTAACGTGCCTGTGGCCAAAGTCGGCGTGACCATGCCCGGCGATTTCAAAATCAAGAAGGCAAAACTTCGCGGTGTTAAATCCCACGGCATGATCTGTTCCGAGCGCGAACTGGAACTTTCCGAAGAGCACGACGGCATCATGATCCTACCCGAGGGCCTTACTCCCGGCGCGAAATTCACCGAAGCCATGAACATGGAAGATACGGTCATGGATCTGGGGATCACCCCCAACCGTGCCGACTGCCTGTCCATGCTCGGTATTGCCCGTGAAGCCTCGCTGGCGTTCGACCTGCCCATCACCATGCCTAAACTCAACCTTGTTGAGAACGGCGGCAATGCGGCTGATATGCTGGGAATTGAAATTGACGATCCCGACCTCTGTCCGCTTTATCAGGCAAGAATCCTGCAAGGCGCAAAGATCGGCCCCTCTCCGGACTGGATGCGTTACCGTCTCCTTTCCGTGGGCGTTCGTCCCATCAGCAACATTGTTGATGTGACCAACTACGTTCTTTTCGAACTTGGCCAGCCCCTGCACTCCTTTGACGCAGACCTGCTCAAAGGTGATAAAATCCGGGTTGGACTTGCTCCCGAAGGAACCAAGTTCACCACCCTTGATGAACAGGAACGTAAGCTTATTGGCTCCGACCTGCTTATCTGGGATGCTGAGCGTCCGGTTGCGCTTGCAGGTGTTATGGGTGGCATGAACTCCGAGATTCACAACGGTTCCACCAACGTGGTCCTCGAATCCGCTGTGTTCCGTCCCGGACTCGTCCGCAAGACCGCCCGCCGTCTGGCACTGCCTTCTGAAGCTTCCTACCGCTTCGAACGCGGCGTGGACCAGCAGATGAATACCTTTGCCATGGACCGTGCAGCCCAGCTCATGAGCGAACTGTCCGGAGCAAAAGTTGTTTCCGGCGTGGCTAAAAACGAACCCAAGCCGTGGCAGAACCGTACCCACGATTACCGCCACAAACGCTGCAACAGCTGGCTTGGTCTGAACCTTGAGCCCGAATTCAGTAAAAAAGCTTTCTCCCTTATGGGATTGGAAGTTAATGATAGCGATGCAGATTGCTGGAAGGTATCCACTCCCTCCTACAGACTGGACCTCGAACGCGAGGCCGACCTGTATGAAGAAGTAGCCCGCTACTTCGGCATGGATAAGATTCCTTCCGTCCTGCCCCGCATCTCCAAGACCTTTGACGCTTCCGTTATTGCGGAAACCCCCTACGGCTTTTACCGCCGTATCAAGAACTGGGGTCGCGGCGTAGGTCTGCACGAAGCCATCAACTACAGCTTCGTAGGTGATGACGACCTCGACCTTCTGGGCCTGCCCAAAGAAGGCCGTGTGAACATCGCCAACCCCCTGAGTGAAGATCAAAACGTAATGCGTACCGAGTTGGCCCCCGGCCTGCTCAACACCGTGCGTCACAACCTTGCACAGGGCAACACCCACATCCGGGTTTTCGAAATCGCCAAGAAGTTTATCAAAGACGAAACTTCCGACACTGAAACCCGCGAGCAGACCCGTCTTGGAATCATGCTTAACGGTCCCCGTTCAAACGCCGAATGGCCCAACGAACAGGGCGATGCCGATTACATGGATGTTAAAGGCCTCGTTGAACACCTGCTGCACGATCTCAAGCTTGGCGAAGCAACCTTCTCCCTTGCTGAAGATCACAGCTACCTCGAGCCTTGTGTAAACATCACCCTCGGTGAGCAGAAAATCGGTTTCATGGGCATGGTCAAGGCAGATATTGCCGACAAGTACCACGCCAAGAAAGAGGTTTGGATGGCTGATCTCAACGCCGACCTGCTGCGTGAAATTGTCATGGCGCACAAGATCAAGTTCAACACCCTTCCGGTATTCCCCCCGTCCAGACGTGACGTGACTGTAATTGGTCCCGTTTCCCTGCACGCGGAAACCATTAAGGAAGCAATCCTCGGCCTCAGACTGCCGCTGATTGAATCCGTTGAGCTGGTTAACGTATTCGTACCTGAAAATCAGGAAGACGAACGTAACCTTTCCTTCCGCATCACCTACCGCCATGGTCAGAAAACCCTGACCGACAAGGCAGTAGACAAGGAACACAAGAAAGTTCTCGCAGGACTTGAAAAGGCCCTGCCTGTTCGTTTCTAGTTAAGGCATACATAGTCAAAGATTAATCCCCCGCATGGCATTAGCTGTGCGGGGGATTTTTTTGGGGAGTGGAAATGTATCGATAACTGAAAATTATGAGTATAAAATTAAGTTCTAAAAATTGGTTTGTTATTGTTCAATCAATAACAATTCTTCGTGTAGTGCTGGCTTTTGTTTTTGTTGTTTTGGTTCCATTGCCTGAACTGGTGTGGACTAAGGCCGTAATTTATTTTTTAGCTCTATCTACCGATTTTTGGGATGGGCGTTTAGCACGTGCAAAGAAAGTTGCCAGTCAATTTGGCGGTGCAATGGATATATTCGGTGATCGCTATCTGATGGTTATTTCTTGTTTGTATGCAGGATTCAAAGGAATTCCTTTGTACATATTGGCAGTTATACTTATACGTGAAATTTTTTCAGTAACTATGAAAATGATTACGTATGAGGGAAAACAAATTATAATTTCAAACACAAAGATAGGGGGACTTGTTCATTTAACAGTGGGTTTAGGGGTATTATTGATTATTTTAAATCCAGAAAATCCTGTCACGATGCTTACCACAACTCCGTTTGCAATTGTTGCCACATTTTATTGTTTCTATTTTCCTTTCACTTTGTACAAATCAAGACACATGATAAAAAAAGCAATCAATTTTGCCCCGAAAAAACCTTAGCAAGACTTATAAGTAAATTGATCGAATTTGTTGCTAATGGTAATGTGACTGCAACACCTATCGTTCCGACAATTCTTGAAATATGAGGCCAAAGAGGTAATCTATTGATTTTGTCTCCAGTTTTGTCAAAGTATTCTATATAATTCAAAGCTTCATTTAACTTATCTCCATACAACTTTCTTTCAAGAAGCAAATTGTAATAATAATTCTGTTGTTCATGAATAATTTTATTTTCTTTGTTACGCAGCAGAATTATAGCTTTCCTTAGTTGCATTGTAGGCAAGAAGTAAAAAGCTACAAAAACAAATCCAATTACAAGTGAACCCATTGCCGTAGAGATATCTATGGTGCGGTGAGTGTATATAACACCGTAATATGCCCCTCCAGACAACATTATGGCAAAAATTGTAGGAGACATTATAAGATCAGCCAAAAAAGCAAGCCCTCCACATCCGTCTGGGTCAAATGGAGAAATGCGTAATTGATCATTAATAGATTTTAACCGAAGATATTTCAGCTGTGTATATACAATCCCCCCAAAAATATGGAGAATAGAGGGAAGCAACAAGGCGTGCATATAAAATTTATTAATTCTTGTCCCTAAATACCCCGCCTTAAAATTTATCGAATCCCAAAAATCTAGAGGAGCCTGTACGCCGGGATACAAATTTTGAAATGTATTCCAAGCAAAGCCAGCAAAACCAACTGTAAATAGGAGTGCAAAAATTTTTCTACTGTTTTTTGTTTTCAAACCAACAAATTCTTTTGTGGGTTTGTATATTTCAGAATAAAAATCTTCTTCCAATATTTGATTTAAATTGGTCCAATTTTGTTTAGTCTTTAACGATTTGATAAATAAATTAATTATTGTCAGAGGCATTATTAACTGTATTGCATACCATCCGAATATTCCAGGATGTTGTAAATACCCGTATCCATTATGAATTCGAAAGGCACCATCCCACCACGCACACCAAGTCAGAATAACAATAAAGAGTAGACCTACTATACTATTTTGTATCCAAAATTTTTTTAAGCCCATTTTTTTTATCAACCAATGGGGCCAAAAAGCAGGATGGCGATAAAATGCCTCCGAAAGCGTCATCTTACTCATAATTTTCAGTTATCGATAGTTAGTTACAATCTTAATGACCAAAATCAAATCCACTTTCAACAAATTATTTATTTTATATCTCGCCGTCAAGTTTAAAATATAGCCAATTCGAACATAACATACACTCTTCCTTACAAAAAACACGATCACTCTATCTTCGTTGCCCCACACACCACCCCCACCACATACGCCGTCCCCATCGCCCCGAGCAAATTAATCAGCACAAATACCGTGGAAAACTGCCAGCCGAAATAGGCCAGCATTATAGGCAGAAGGACTGGCTTAACAGAACGACAGCCGATAAAATTAGCTATTATAAAAGTGGAAGCACCTTTTTCTTTAAGGCTTTTGAAAAGCGGATACCATGCGTAAATTGGTCCCATTGAAAGAATCCCCGCCAACCCGGAAAGGAAAACTCCCTTAATTCCAGTCTTGCTGCCGAGAAACCGGGCTACGGATGCCGGATTTAAATAGCGATTAATGAGCGTCATCATGACCAGCACAATGCAAATAGGCAATCCGAGTTGAGTAAAAAGCGTCTTGGATACTTCAATTGCACGGGCAGTAGATTGAGGATCATGCAACTGACAGAGACCATAAATGCTGGTTACTCCAAGCGGGAAAATCCACGGCTTCGTGTGTTTCCATATAATTTTCATAACGGACATCACAATAGCCCTCCACAAAGATATACAATCAGAGCCATGAGTATCGCCATTACAAATCCGCATAAATTGCGCACAATTGCGAACCGACTCCCCAATGCGGCAGATTCAGCAGGCAACTGGATCAGGCCGACAGTAACCCAGGCCATCATCAATGCAATGATACCGGACTGATTTACCCCGGCACTGAGCAGGCTGTCACCGATCACGTAGCTGTTAACCGGATTCCCCACCAGCACACTACCGAGAGCCGCCCCCAACACAGAATCCTTTATGACTGATCCGGAAAACATGGACAACAATGTTGCCTCGGACACAAAACCGCGAAACAACCCCAGCAATAAAATCACTCCGGCCAGCTTTGGCAAAAGCTGATAAAACTGCCGCAATCCCTTTTGCAGGGCAGTTTCCCAAAGTTCCCACTCAGACGGTGCTGTGGATTCTGAAATTGAACCGTCGCTGCTGAGTCCCGCAGATTCGAGGTAGCCTGACACAGCCTCACGGATACTGCCTTTTACCCCGGTTATGATTTCGAACCCTTTGCCCTTCATAGCCCCTACAATGTGCGGTGCCACATACCCTACCAGCAAGGCTTCAGCCCCATTGCTGACAGCCAGCGAAATAATCGCTACCCCGGCCCCCGGACCGGACGATGGCGGCGGCCCCTCCTTTACCTCGAAAGACATATCTTCAGTTTCAATTATCAATATGTATGCGGCTGTACCAAGTTTAGGAGCCACCTTTGCATCTAGATCAGGATCAGAACAAGGAACTACAATTTTCATGACTACCACCAAATATAAAGATATAAAGGTCACGTAAAACATACGCGCAGATAGCAAAATGCTTCAAGTCATAAACTAACCCCATTTGGTAAAAAACAGTTTTTACCTGACCAGTACCAAAGAAGACTGCGCTATATATCGCTGATTTTTCACCTTTACATACACATCTGGACTTTCCTTCACTCAGGTTGTAATAGATTGAAGTTACACGAAGAAGCTAAATTAATGAGAAAATAAGCAAAATAGGAACTGACATGGCCAGAAAGACCAAAGAAGAGGCAGAAAAGACACGGCAGGCCCTGCTTGCCTCAGCCTTCAAGGTATTCAATGAAAAAGGATATGCAAAGACAACATTGCAGGATATCGCCGAAGACGCGGGGGTAACCCGTGGAGCTGTTTACTGGCATTTTAAAAACAAAACCGACCTTTTTGAAAAACTTTTTGATTACGCATTCATGCCTGTCCGGGATCTGCTCTTCAGCAGATTTGAAGAAGACCTCGAGCCAAAAGAAATGCTGGAAAGCCTGATGCAGGTCTGGATCAGTCATGCCGGAACAGAAGAAAACTTCCGCGCAGCATTCGGCATCATGTTCAACAAGACCGAATGGTCCGAAGAGCTCATGCCTTTCAAATTAAAATTCAGGGAATATGAATACAAATTTTTGAAAAGAACAGAAAAAATCATCGAACAGGGTCAAAAGGACGGTGTTTTCAGAGAAGAGCTTAAGCCCAAAGTTGCCGCTGCTCAGTATTTTTCCATCCTGCTCGGTCTGGCCCAATACTCTCAATTCTTCCCGGAAGAAGTTAATATTGACGCTGAATCAGAATCTTTAATCGAAATGTTCATGCACTCATGCTTAAAAGAAAATTAATCATATTCATCATCGGTCTTCTGCTTCTCTCTACTTCCGCTTTTGCGGCAGATAAAGATCTTTTCCCCACCAGCGAGTTCAAACTCGGCTATGAAGGCATGTACATGTATTACGATGAACCTAACGTAATGCATGAAAAAGGCATCCTCAACGGTGGCTTCGCATCGTGGACCGGATATTTCACCGACTACAACATCATGGTTAATGCCGAACTTGAAGGCCTTGCCGGATCACTTAGATACAGCGGAAAATATAGCGACGGCACACCGCTCAAATGCGATACTGACGATTACTTCGTCAGCGGACGCGCAACGATCGGCATGGGCATCGACTATGGTCACACAGGGGTAACCCCCTATCTTGGTATAGCTGCCCGCTACTGGAATGATGATATCAAAGCAACAGGCGGATACGAACGCCAGATCAAACAGCTTTACCTGCCTTTAGGGGTAAATATCATCACCAGACTGGATGAGGGCTGGTCCATCGGCGGCACACTGGAAGGCGACCTGCTGCTGGGCGGAAAGGTCAAAAGCAAGCTTTCTGATGTCGGCTCCAATTACGAGGACGTCAATAACACACAGGAATTCGCTTCCGGTGGCGGTGGACGAGTCTCCGCATTCCTCGAGTACGACTTCGATGACTACGCGCTGGGAATGGAACCTTACTTCCGCTACTGGCACATTGAAGACTCAGAGAAAGACACTGTAAGCACCGGAACCTACATGGAACCGAAGAACAAATTCTACATGTCCGGCATGCGGCTGTACGTGAAGTTTTAGATTTAGCTAGGAAATAGAATTTGAAATCCCCTGTTGAGATTATCTCAGCAGGGGATTTTTGTTTTGGGGATGGTGGTCCTCAAATCTATATTTTAATTAACTTTAGATCTAATCAATTTTTTTCTCTGCATTCTTAGTATTATTATCTAGCGGCTCACGCTTAGAGCTAATTTCTGTAATCCGTTTTTCAAGATCCTTTATTGTTAAATTTTGTGCATCTAATTTACGAGCAACACTATCTTTGTATTCACTTAACTCTCTCTGTAACTCTGAGTTAGCTTCTTTCTGAACCTCAAGCTTTCGCTCTACAACTTTTACATACTCATTATTTTGATCAACAAAAGAACTTGAATTAGTAGCAAAAGAATAAGAAAGATATCCAAATACAATAGCACTCACCAACAATAAAAGCTTTGCAAATACATCATATTTTTGTCTGGAATCGATCAGACCCTGAAGGCCGCCAAGTTCTTTATCAAGCCGTGTATCAAGCTCATCCTTCATCTTATCTAGATCTGAAGACAAACATTTCTCAATATGCCTATAAAACTTATTATGGCCATTAGCGTAAGCCTTGTCTTTGTCTTTACATTGGCGAACGTCATCCGCTAAAGAGTCAAGACGGTCATTGATCATTTTAAACAACTGTTCATTGTATACATTACCACCAGAACTATCATGTTTCGCCATCTATATCACCTTTCATCCAAGCAATTAGCTCATTCAATATCTAAACCAAGTCCTACCAGCCTACTAGACAAAGGTCTACTCGTCGCGCCTCCGCATAGACGGTGGATTTCCGATCACAATACCAAGCAACACTGCAATTACCAGCAATTCAAAAATATTCTCAAAGGTAGTAAAAAACTTGATCGACCCACTAAGCGGAATTATTCCGTATCCTGTTGTTGTAACAGTATACATTGAATAAAACATTGAGTCGACAAGGGTAATAGCATCCGAATAATGAAGCGGATCTTTCACGTAGACATTTGACAAAGCAGGAGACGTCTCAGTCAGCACTACAATTGAAGCTCTTAGGTCATTATTTCTTATAAGCTTCTTCGTTTCCGGTAATATCTCTTCTTTTAAGGCAGGAAGACTTAGCTCAGAAACATAATCATTACTTACTGAAACAACAGAAATCTCCGCTTCTATTGGACAAGATTCTATAGAACTTCTAATGAAAGACCTTGTTCTCTCCGCCCTGGCTTTAGCTAATTCATAATTACTTGAAAATTTGGAATTATTCGTTGCAATAGGCACACCATCAGCAACACCAATAACTTGTACGTGAGGAATACTCGCGTCGGATAAAACGCCCCTCAAATCTTTTAAGAATTCTTTCCTTTCGAAAAATTCCGTACCATTGCGATCTCCACCAACTGATACAAATTGAATCGGGTGCTCGTTGGCAAAATTAGATTTTACATCTGATTCTCCCTGTTCGTGGGGTATAACATAATATCCTATCAGCGTCGCATTTTGCCACTCTCCCCTTACAAATGGTGTTGGCATGTTCTCTTCAGTAAAAGCAATTTGCGGACCACGAAAAGCAACCCAATACCTGATTCGGTCGGCAAGCTTATTGCGAAACGAATTACTACCGTCTTCGCCATCAATAATCCCTGCATACTCCTTCTCAAGCACATTCCGAACTTCCGCTATAAGCTCATCAACTGTCCAATATGATTTTTCTACTGTTGCATTAAAATTATTTTCAATTTTAACTTTACCCTTATAAGCATACTCCAACGAATCATCTAAATCACTCAACCTGATTCTATATTTTGCCCTTTTGTATATGTCAGGAGTCGGTTGCTCATAATCTTTAAACCCCGGCAATCTAGCTGATTGCATCTCTACGTCACCTTCTCCATTAGCGGCACTGGCAATATTTCGCCTATCTTCGGAAAGATATATAAAACCAAAAAAAATACCCACAAATACCAGCACGAATATAGAACAAACAACGTTAAGCCAAAGAGAGGATAAAGATCTTCTATTAATGACAACCAACGAAAGGCAGTGGACAAACAACCCAAGTGTCATAAGGGCTTTTTGCCAAGCCGCAAACTGCACTGTCGCCACTCCCCCTGTATGGGCTAATATATACTCAGCAATTAATGGCACCAGATATGGACCAATAGTGATAAAAACCATTAGAGACATCAGGTTTGACATATTATTTACAAGAAAAATAATCCATTCATTATCTTTAATCTCTTTGGGTCCCCTGACGATCCAACTTGAAACCCTCAAAAAGTATGCAGTCGGAATCGAAAAAATTAAGATTGTAGCCCCAAGAAGATAGAGTAAAAAGTCTCTATCACTCTCCCAACAGAACTTTTCAAGATAGATATATTCTAAACCCTGAATGCCCTTTCCCCAGTAAAACACAAAAGAAAATTCGAGCACGATTAGAAAGCCTATGATTGGGACAAGAAATTCCCACAGCCAGAATTTTACCTCTTTGTTGAAACGGCTTAAATCTACGCGATCACCCTTTTCCAAGCTATCAATCTTATCTTTCCAAAACTTACTCCACTCCCAATATTTCTTCCTATTTTTGCATGCCCACAAAAAATATAAAAATGAATACACCAGCAGTCCCACGGATATCCAAAACCGCAAATCAAAATCGGTTACGGTTTTCGGAAGCCCCCCCCGCATAGTGTAGAAACCTATAAAGGTAAGTAAAATAACAACGCCAGCCACCCCCACTGCCACAAAAAACATCTTAGATTTTTGTAAAATCGGAACTTGAGAATCCTTCTGATTTATAACACCTTCAATGTGAGTGACACCTTGCTGTATACTATTCTTTATATCTTTAACTGATTGCTCATTTTGATCACTTATATCTAATAACAGCTGGCGGTTACCTTCTACCAGTTCAGTAAGCGAAGAATCCATATTATTAGTGCTGCCCTCTTCTATCTCCCCAAAAACTTCAGTATCTCCTTCACTTACACTGACACCCTCTGCTTCACTTGAGCTCTCACCAACCCCACCTTGATCCGGCTTATTATTTGAACCATCTGACATATCAACCCCATATTTATTAATGTTTTACCTCGAATCAAATCACATATTATTTTCTTACATAAATATCAATTAATAAATCAAACTATACACTATACACAAACACAGCCAAATATTTTAAAACAATACCGCATAAAAATACTTAATTATAAATCTCCCCCTTATCTCTGTACATTTGGGGACAAAATGCTACTCCTACGCAATGCATTGCCAAGAAAAGCTGGTATTTACCCAACAATAAAAAACCGGCCCAAGCTTCAAGCTCGGGCCGGTTTCATTCATACAAACCGAAAGTTCTACCTTAATGATTCACTCCAATATCACACTAACTCAACTCCTTCATCTTCCGCTCAAATTCAGTCCGATCCTTACCTACATAGAAGATGAAAGTGCAGAGCATGACTATCATGCAGCCGATTAGCGCGTCTTTGGCTGCGCCGGAAAGTGCGATGAGACAGAATCCGCAGGCCAGTAATGCGGATGCGATCTGTAACCATGCCTTTTTGGCGTGGAAACCGTAACGACGCAATAGGTTGAGTGCAGAGTAAAAATACGGTGGCAGAGTCAGCAATACGGCTATGGACGCGATATTACCGAACAAGGACTGGGTGTTGCCGCCCTTGGAAAGCAACATCAGCACCACCAAGAGCACGCTCATCATGATTGATGAAAATATTAAGCCCATAACCGGGGTTCCGTGGTGGTTTTTGCGCCCGAAAACTTCAGGCAATGTTCCATCGCTTGCGGCCCTTGAACCGGCCTGTGAGACCAGCATCATCCATGAGCCGAGCGAGGCCAGACAGGCAAAAGCGGTTACAGCGGAAACGATTTTTGGAACATACGCAGAAAATGGCATCCCCGCACAAATATGGCCCATTGCCAAAGAAAAAGGTGCCCCTGACGCAGCCATTTTGTCAGCCGGAAACATACCGGATATGGCGGTGCAGGAAAGGATATAAACCACCCCGGCCAATGCGGTGCCGATCATGGTTGATAAGGGGATTGTGCGTTTTGGATTCTTAACCACAGCAGTGTTTACGGCCGCACTTTCCACCCCGATAAAACTCCAGATGCATAAGATGATTGCCGCCAATACTGCTGAGTCCGGGGTATGTCCCTGAACCAACCAGTTGGCGTTGAACTGGGCCGAATCAAAGAACGCCCAGCCTGCTGTTCCGGTAATTATCACCGGGATCAACAACAAGACGACTCCCACAGAAACCAATCGGCCGATCCAATCCGCGCCGAGGATGTTGATTCCGGTAAAGAACCAGATGATCGCGATGGAAGTAATGCCGGATGCAATCGGGTCCTGCAAAGCTGGAAAGAATACAGAGAGATAATCCACCCCGGTAATGGCAATTGCCAGATTCCCGATCCAGTTGGCGTGGTAATAGAGAAGCCCGGACTGATACCCGAGAATAGGTGCCACCTCACCGGAGTAAGCAATGGGACCGCCCTCCTGCGGATCTTCCATGCCCAGACGCGAATATACGTAGGCCAAGGCCAGCGCGCCGACCAGAGCCACACCCCAGCCGATGATGGAAATACTCCCGATGGAAGCAAGGTTTGCCGGGAGCAATGCAATGCCCGAACCCATCATGTTACCGGCGACTACCGCCGTACAAGCAACTACACCCATTTTCTTATGTTCAGCTGACATATCTTGTTCCTCCATGCCTTCGGCTACTTTACTTAAGTTCAGTATGCTTTCTCACTGCCCTGCCGTAAAAATAAAGCGGAACAGAGGTGAACACCACAACACCTACTATTAAAAATCCGATATACCCTGCTGAAGCCATGAAACCTTCATCAAGTACTGTTTTGGGCGGAATAAAACCGAAAACAAATACAAATATACAGGTTACGATTGCCAGTCCTGACACCAGCCATATTCCGGGCTTGCCACCGGGTATGGTGTAGCCCCTTTTCACGTCCGGTCGGCTGTAGCGCAGCTTGATGCCAGCCGCGAACATGAGCAGATACATGATCAGATAAAGCTGCACAGCCAAAGCGCTCATAAGCATGAACGCGCTGGAAACCGTGGGCATAAAAAGAATCGCACAGGAAACAATGGCTGACAGTCCGCTCTGAATGAGCAGGATGTTGGTAGGTATCCCGTATTTATTGGTCTTCCGCCAACGGCTTGGCAGATAACCTTCGCGGGCAACTTCACGAATCCCCTTGGACGGCCCCACCATCCAGGTGATGACCATGGTCAAGGCCCCGTAAGCCATCAAAAAACAAATGACCGGGGTCATGTATTCCATTTTATGAATCTGGAAGAGTTTATCGAAAGCCTGACAGACTCCGGCACTGAGACTGACCCCATCCGCCGGAACCACCATGGCGATAGCGAGTGAACCCAACGCGGAAAGGCCGATAATCAATGCACTGGCTGCAAAAATAGCCTTAGGATAATTGACAGCCGGATTACGCACTTCATTTACGTGTACTGCGGACATTTCCATACCTGTAAATGAAATAAGCATAGCCGCCAGCAGCATGAGTTGTTGCAAATTTTCAATGTCCGGCATAAGCGCGGCAGGGGTAAAAGGAATCTGAACAGTACCACCGGATGCTACATGATCGATACCCAGCACAATAATCAAGATACCGGGAACGATTGTTCCGGCAATGGCACCTGAAGTACTGAAAAAGGCGGATAATTTCATGTCCCGGAAATTCAGGAATGTCGCCAGCCACAAGGCAACCTGAATTACCGCCACAATGAACCATTTATTAGAGGCAAGCTGCGGATCAAAGGTATACGCAATGGCCGAACCAGCAAAAGCCAGCACCGCCGGAAACCATGGCAGGTTTTCCACCCACTGCATAAATATCGCAACAAAACCCCACTTGGGCCCAAAGGCCTCCTTTACCCACAGGTACACACCACCCTCATCATCCCAGCCCGAAGCCAGTTCAGCCGCCACAAGTGCCGAAGGAATGAAAAAGCTGAGTGACCCTAGTGCCAGATAAAAAATCAACCCCCAGCCATACTCCGCCAGACCGGGCAAAGCACGTAGCGACAAAATTGCCGCTACGTTTATCATCATCAGAGTAAAAACTGATAATTTCTGTTTTGAATGTGACCGGCCCATTCTACTTCTTCAGGCACATGGTTTTGAAGTATTTCTTGCCGTCTCTTTCAATGCGTTCAACGCCGTGGATATCACTTTCATATCCGGGGAATACATTTTCGAAATCCTGACGCGCCATGAGGTAATCGAATACAGGCTGAGCCTTATCATTAAGAATCTCCCCGCCCATAATTACGGGAATGCCGGGAGGGTAAGGAACCACCATAACAGCCGGGATGCGATCTTTCATTTCCGAGAGTTCGACATATTCGACATTTTTGCGGACCACTGCGTGATAGGCTTCGGACGGCTTGATGGCCTGATCCGGGATAACCTGAAAAGCTGCCTGCATTTTGTCGAGCAGCTTGTGCTCCTTATAATAATTGTGGATGGCGTTGCAGTGATCTTTCACGCCAACCCCGGCATATGTTTCGGGATAATCTTTAACCAGACCGGGCAGCACAACATCAAGCACCATATTGGCATCATATACTTCTTTGAACTTGAGCAGCCCAGCCAGCAACGAGCCTTGCTTAGCTTTATTGGTGCCCATGGAATTGAGCATGAGAAAAGAATAGTAGTCGGTCTTTTCGCAGACAATGCCGTGGTTGATCAGATAGTCGGTAACAATGGATGCCGGGATACCTTCCTCTTCCATGGTTCCGTCTTTAAGCAGGCCGGGAGTTGTGAAGGTCAGCTTGATGGGATCGAGCATGGCGTATTCATCTTCCATGTCCTCGAAGCCATGCCAGTTATCCTTTGCGGAGAAGACCCACGGCTCCTGATGCGTGCAGAGATATTCGGTGGATACGTCTTCAAACTTCTTGTAATCCTTGCCCACTAAAACTTTTTCCGGCTGCCACATTTCAAAAAACCAGCTGTCCTGTTCCTTCATTTCACTGGCGATCATGGAAACTTTCTTGCGCAGGTTTACAGCCTCAACCATGGTATCGTGCATGAGCACTTCACCGCTGTCCTCCATCATCTTGGTGGCAACATCCAGAGAAGCAATCATGCTGTATTGAGGCGAAGTAGACCCGTGCATCATGTAAGATTCGTTAAGCTCGTCACGATCAATCTGCACATCACTACCGTCACGCACATGCAGCATGGAAGCCTGTGAAAAAGCGGTCAGCAGTTTATGGGTTGAGTGGGAGCAAAAAATGGGCGGATGATGCTCGTTACGGTCATCATCTGCCATACCGAAATGATCTTTATACATAGGATGGAAACGGGCGTAGGCGTACCATGCTTCGTCAAAATGCAGGTTATCAACGCTTTTCTGAAGCTGTTTCTTGATATTGATAACGTTGTAGCAAACCCCGTCATAAGTGGAGTTGGTCAGCGCGGACATGCGCACGCTTTGCTTTTTAAGATCATCAGGAATCAGCTTATTTTCCCGCACCTTGGACTGGATGGATTCTTCGGAAAATTCAGAGAGACGACACGGCCCGATTATGCCCCGCTTGTTGCGCCGCGGTACCATATAAATGGGATAGGCATCGGTGATGACCATGGCGTAGTTAAGCGACTTATGGCAATTGCGGTCCACAAAGGCGATATCGTCACGCACCAGCTGACTGCGCCAGATAATCTGGTTTACATTGGAAGTACCGTTAAGCACGTAGAAAGTATGATCGGCCCCGAATACACGAGCGGAATTGTTCTCGGCATCCCCTACAACCCCGCTATGATCGAGCAGAGACCCCAGTTCGGGAACAGAGATAGACAGGTCGGAACGGAAAACATTTTCACCGTAAAATTTATGCATCGCCACCCCGGCAGGACTTTTAAGGAACCCTTCCCCGCCCATATGTCCCGGTGTGTGCCATGCATACTTGTAAGCCTCGGAATACTTGACCATTTCCCCGAAAAAGGAAGGATAGACCGATGCGACATACTCCAGCAGTCTGGTTTCAATGCGTCCGGCCAGAAATTCAGCTGTTTCAGCACTCTTCCATAAGCATTCGTTGATTTTGCTCAACACATCGGTGGAAATGCTCTCCATGGTAGCCCGCTCGGTAAGCAGAAAGACAGGTATATTTTTGTTGCGTTTGCGTATCTCGTTCAAAAGATGTTCCGGGCTGTCCTCTTCATCTTCTCTTTCAAAACGGATATCCCAATCAATAACCACCGCTCCTAGATCAGCGCGGGATATGAAAATTTCAATGGCATCTTCATAACTGAATGAAGGATATACAGAGCATTCCTGTTCTGTGGCCAACTCATCTTCAAGACTGCGTAATCTAAGTCCTTCGTCATTATTAGCTTCAAACTGTGCCGAAACAATCAGAACAGGCCACATATGCTTTGTAATTTTCATACAGTCACTCCCCAATATTTAGTGGTTAGTCAGCAAAAACACCCTTTTAAATATTTTTTTATTAAGACCAGCAGTACACTACTTTATTAATTAAGACCATCTCCAAAAAAAACGGCCCGAACATCAAGCCCGGACCGGTTTTTACTCCACAAAACAAAAAGAGAATCAGTAACTACTTACCCAGCCATTTTTTCAGCAATTCAGGATGACTGTCCAAAAAGGCCTGCGCATTCTTCAGCGGATCAGCACCCTCTTCTTCATTTTTAAACATCTCAGCCTGCATCACGCCGATGTCCCAATAAATGCGATCCAAAATTGCAGCAGCTTCGGGGTAATCATCAGCAAATCCTTTGCGTGTGATGGTCACGATTTCTTCATCACCACCCAAAACACCTTTAGGATCTTCCAGATATTTCAACTCCCAACGACCAAACTTCCAATGCGGAGACCAGCCGGTAACAACGACCCATTTGTTCTGACGAATAGCATCACCAAGCAAGGCGGTCATAGCTGCACCGCTGCTGTCTTTAAGCTCAAGGTCAAGACCATATTCCTTGACCGCTTTTTCTGAAAGAAGCATCAGTCCGGCACTGGGAGCAATACCTACAATCTCACCATCAAATTTATCCTTATTGGCATTTAGTTCCGTAATTGAGTCGATAGTCACATATTTGGGGACAACCCAGCCCAACCTTGCGCCCTTGGTGTTGGCTCCGTAATTTACAACCTTATCCTTAACTTTGTCATAGTAAGGAGCGTGGGTGGCGGGAAGCCATGCAGCGAGAGTGGCATCAGCTTCGCCCATTTCAAGTGCCTTCCACATGGTCGCAATTGAAACCATCAGAATTTCAGAATCATACCCGGCGCGATCAAGGACCGCAGCTGCCAGATTAGTGGACGTAATAGCGCACGCATAGGCAGGAGTAACCAGCTTAATACTCGGTCTCTCGGCAAATGCATTTGTAGAAAGAAGAACAAGCAGTAGAACTAAAGGCAAAATCCGTTTCAACATACAAACCCCTAAACTTAATTTAAAAATCATCACAAAACTTTATACCACACATTCATGGATTCCAGACTGCCGCTAATATTCGTATTATTGAGCAGCCGTCCTGAGAACTCATAATCCCCTTTGGAAAACAAAGAATTAATTCCATATGAACAAGCCCGGGCGATGGTGAAAAAACATTTGATCCCGGACTTTGAACAATCATCCTCAAGGGACCGCAACAACGTTCCGGCAATCCCCGCCTTGCGGTAATCGGGATTAACTGCGAAATCGGTCATCTCTGCGCTGTTTCCGTCAGCAGCCACTTCCGCTGAAGCAGCACCTACAAGGCTATCCCCTTTATAAACTCCCATAAAACGCACGCCATCCCTCATTTCCTGACAAATAAAATCAGGATCAGTAATGGGAAACGGGTAAGTTTTAAAAGTTTGACCGTAAAGTTGTGCCAGCGCGTGCGCATCTTCCGTCCCGAGTCTACGCATCAGCAGGCTGCTTGACAGAGTCGAAGAGTTCCCTTTTCCTTTTTTGCTTTCGGCAACAGAAATTACACGATCAAGCTCCTGCCTATCGCTCTGCTCTTTACGCCACATGTAGCGATAAAAACTCAGGAAAACACCGTCATCGCTGCTAAACATTCCCGGAACCTGCGCCTCTTTCTCAAATCCGCAGGAGAGAAAAGGCAAAACCTGCGACTTTGGAACTTTAGCAAAAATCTTGGAAAGATCCTCAGTCACAGCCATGCTGATGAGCTCATCAACAATCTCCGGCCCGTCTTCAGCTGCCAATGACATCAAATAAATACGGTCATTATATGCCCCCATCTGGACAGTACTTTTGCCCACAGTCAGGATGGAATCATGCGACATTTGAATTGCGCTCCGCCCTTTCGTTATCTTCAGGAGTCAGACTGAGGGTATCATCCCAATCAGAAATAAGTTTTTCAATACCGATTGCTTTTTCCTCGGCTCCGTCTTCCTTGAGTTGCAGATTGCAATCAGCGCAATTGCGATCACAATAATTACTATCGTAGGATTCCGGCTCAGTGTAGGTTGTGATAACCCCTTCATAATTTCGCAGCACCACCTTATTGGCGGCCCATGAAACAATGTAGTTGGGCATCACCGGAATCTTACCGCCACCACCCGGAGCATCCACAACATAGGTAGGCACGGCAAAACCGCTGGTATGCCCGCGCAGACTTTCAAGAATCTCAATTCCCTTGCCCACTGGGGTGCGGAAATGGCTGAGGCCTTCGGAAAGATCGCACTGGTAGAGGTAATATGGACGGACCCGGTTCTTAACCAGCTTCTGGTTCAGGGTCTTGATCAAACGCGGGCAATCGTTGACTCCTGCCAGCAACACACTCTGATTGCCAAGAGGAATTCCTGCATCGGCCAGCTTGGCAAGAGCGCGTCTGGAGGAATCAGTCACTTCCCTAGGATGGTTGAAATGGGTGTTGATCCAGAGCGGATGATGCTTCTTGAGCATATTCACCAGATTGTCAGTAATGCGGTAAGGCAGAACAACCGGCATGCGGGTCCCGATACGGATGACCTCCACATGCTCAATCTCACCGAGTTTGGTCAAAATCCAATCCAGCTTTTCATCTGAAAGCATAAACGGGTCACCGCCGGAAAGCAGCACATCACGCACCTGCGGAGTGTTGCGAATATATTCGATCCCCTGCTCCAACTGTGTGCGGGAAGGAATGGAATCCTGATCGCCTACTTTGCGCTTGCGGGTGCAATGCCTGCAATACATGGAGCAAAGGTTACTGATATGAAAAAGCACCCGGTCCGGGTAACGGTGGGTCAGGCCGGGCACGGGACTGTCTTCATCCTCATGCAGCGGGTCGGTCATATCGCAGCGTTCAATCTTCAGCTCTTCCGGGCTGGGAAAAGATTGCTGGAACACAGGATCATTTTCATAATCTTCCACATCAATCAGTGAAAGATAATAAGGAGTGATTGCCAGCGGGAATTTCCGCACAGTCAGCTCATGTTTTTTACGTTCAGCATCAGTGAATTTAATACCAAGAACTTTTTCCAAGCCGGAGACAGCCCTGATTGTGTTACGGATGTGCCACTTCCAGTCAGTCCAATCAGACTTGGATGATTCATCATCAATCACGCATGCCAGTGTTTCCTGTCGTTCTGTATAAACAGTCATAATTTCCTGTATTTTTATAATATTTGAGAGAGGAATTCCTGCGTCCGCTGCTCTGCCGGAGCAGAGAACAGACGGGACGGGCTGTCCTGTTCAAGAATCACGCCCTGATCCATAAAGGCTACGGAATCCGCTACCTCATTTGCAAAATTCATTTCATGGGTCACAACCATCATGGTCATGCCGTCATCAGCTAGATCACGCATAACCGTGAGCACTTCGCCGACCAGCTCCGGGTCAAGGGCAGAAGTAGGTTCATCAAAAAGCATTACTTCCGGCTCCATTGCCAAGGCGCGGGCAATGGCAACCCTCTGTTTCTGACCGCCGGATAAAGTTTCAGGATACGCAGCGGCCTTATCAGCCATGCCCACTTTATCTAAAAAGGACATACCCAGATCCACAGCTTCCTTCTTAGGCATTTTACGTACCTGTGTGGGACCTTCAGTAACGTTGCCCAGCACACTCATATGCGGAAAAAGATTGAAGTGCTGGAAAACCATACCCACCCGGCTACGCATGGAATTGATTTCCTTTTCATCGCTGGGGACCATATCCCCGTTGATGCTGATCTCGCCTTTGGTATATGTCTCAAGACGGTTTACGCATCTGAGCAGCGTGGACTTGCCGGAACCGCTGGCACCGATAACCACAACCACATCGGAATTCCCCACATTGAGATCAATTCCCTTGAGCACGTGGTTGCTGTCGAACCATTTATGAACGTTTTCTATACTGATAGTTTCCTGCACAGTTTCTCCTTAAGCCCTGCTGGTATCGAGCTTTCTTTCGATGACGTGAAAGAGAAAAGTAAACGCACCGGTATAAATAAGGTAAAAGACTCCGGCTATGGTCAGCATTTCCATCATCATGAAATTGGAAGAGGCCAATTGCTGCGATTTAAGCAGCAGTTCATTAATGGTGATTGTGCTGGCAAGGGACGAATCCTTCAAAGCAATGATGAACTGGTTTCCCAAGGCAGGGATCGCACGCTTGAAAGCCTGCGGCAGGATAATCCTGACCATTGCCCGCGGGTAACTCATCCCGATGCTGCGCGCTGCTTCCATCTGCCCGGAGGAGATGGAGGAAATCGCGCCCCTGAAAATCTCGGCAATGTAGGCACCGTTGTGAACTCCCAAAGCCAGAACAGCAGCCGGAAGAGCGGAAAGCCCGATAAGGCTGCGCATGCCGAAATAAATAAACAACAGTTGCAACAGGAGCGGAGTTCCGCGAATCAAGTAGATGTATGCATGAGCGGGAAGATTGAACATCCGCTTATCGGAAATGCGCATGAATACGGTGATGAGGCCGAGGACAAAACCAAGAAGAATACCGAGCACGGTAATCTCAAGGGTCATCCATGCCGCCGGGAGAAAATATGGAATATACTCCGGCAGGCTGGTAAAATCGAAATACATCTTTTTTCCTTTGCTCAAAAAAAAGGAGGCCTTACGCCCCCTTATTCTTATCTATTTCTTGGTAATATCTACCTTAAGCCATTTCTTACTAAGCTCAGTAAGCGTACCGTCTTCATGCATATGTTTAAGTATCTTGTTCACCTCATCCGTAAGGGTTTTATCTTCCTTGCGAAAAGCAACAGCGATATCTTCCTTACGCAGCGGAGAACCGAGAGGCTTAATTTCAAACTTACCGCTATTCATGGCATTCACGCCCACAACACGGTCAGTGATAACACCGTCAATTACGCCGCCGGAAAGTTCTGTAAGAGTGTGGGTATCGTCCTTGTAGAGACGGATATCAGTAACGCCGAGGTCTTTGGCGTCCTGCTCAAAAGTAGTTCCGGTAACCAGCCCTACGGCCTTGGCCTTCAGCTCATCAGCAGACTTGAAAGGTCCGTCCGCGCGGACAAACATCTGCGCGCCGGAGTAGTAATACGGGGTGGAAAAATCCACGACCTTTTTACGCTGCTCCGTAGCTGCCATACTGCCGAGGATTCCGCTGTAGATGCCGGAACGCAGCCCTTCGATGATTCCGCTCCACTCGGTGGTGACGGGTTTCAATTTCACGCCCAGTCTTTTAGCAACCTCTTTGGCTACATCCACATCAAAGCCGACCAGCTCATTCTGCTTGTTGAAATAGTTGAAAGGAGGATAGCCGCCACTCATGGCAAAGCTGACTTCCCCGGCTTCTTTGACCTTCGCAAGTCCGGCTTTTTCCTGCTGAGCGCAACCGGTAAAAGCCACAGCGACAAACAGCGTGAACACCGCAAGGTATAAGGCAGCAAAACGTTTCATGTTTTCTCCTGAATATGTGAACTAATTTTGAGGATACACACTCTTATATATCATTATATAAGAAGATGAAGTGGAGTTTTGAATATCACTACGATGCACATACGAAAGACCAAGAAAGAAAAACAATGCAACAAATGAGAATACAATAGTTACAATTGCATTTCGTAAGTTATCATTTGCTATATCTTCGGCTTTCATTTGTGTGCAGATAGGTAAAAAAGTAAATCAACTATTCCTGTCGTTGCTCAGGACAATACAGACTTACCATCTACCCACAAGGCGATCTATTGGGTACTCATTGGGTATAGAGACTACCCAGTATGGTTACGAACCCACCTGATGCTTGAGATAAGAAATCAATGAAACGCTCTTACCCTGCAAGCCAAGCTTACGGCGAATATTTTTGCGGTGAGTGCGGACTGTATCTGCTGTGATTGAAAGGAGTTCGCCTATACGTTCGGTGCCTTTACCGGCCTCAATATAACGGCAGATTTCAACTTCAC
The DNA here is from genome assembly GCF_010470665.1 of Desulfovibrio sp. JC022. Taxonomy (NCBI): domain Bacteria; kingdom Pseudomonadati; phylum Thermodesulfobacteriota; class Desulfovibrionia; order Desulfovibrionales; family Desulfovibrionaceae; genus Desulfovibrio; species Desulfovibrio sp. JC022. The sequence goes on from NZ_VOPZ01000007.1 coordinate 471,549, forward strand.
GGGGAGTGAGCTTAAGCAGCAAATCTTCAAACTGATCACCGGTCTCCCCGGCCAGGGCGGAGAGACGTTCTTTGATGAACCGACCAAAACTCCGGCGCATCTGCGGCACAGGCTCCTTAATCATACGGTCAAGAGCAGGCATAATCTGTTCACGGACCTGCAAGGCAAAATCCTCATGCATGTCCTTTTTTTCTTCTTCAACTGACTCAATAACGGTACGCAGGGCCACATTCATACCGTCAACCTGCTCACGAGTTTCTTCAAGCCCTGTTTCAAGGCGCTGAATATCGGTCATGTCGCGCAGTCCGAGATGAAAAACTGTGCCGGTCTGAAGACGGACTTTGTGCATAGTCAGCTCAACAGGAATTTTCTTCCCGGAACTATGTCTCGCTGTAAGTAATTCATCAAAGGGAACCGGAATTTCAGTGGTACAGGTTTCAAAATGTTCCCGCACCACTTTGGAAGATTTCGCACTGAATATACTCAAACAACTATTACCGGAAAGAGCACAGCTGCGGCCGAAGAGCCTCTCTGCGGCGGGATTGGAAGTGAGTATGCGAAAAGTAGAATCTGCCAGGAAAGTAGGGTCCTGCGCCGCTTCAAACAAAGCATTAAAAAGGGCAATGCTGTCATCAAGAGCCGCAATATTATCTTCCATGCGCTCTTCGTAAGCTTCGTGCAATTCCACAAAAGGGGCGTTATTGGTGACAACGGCAACATACCCCTCAGAGCAATACGGGCCGGCAAGGGGAATCAATCGCAGCGAATAGCTCCCTCCGCTCTCCCCATAAGGAATCTCATGAACCCCTGCCACAGGATATGCTTTAATAAAATCTTCAATGCCGGAAGCTTCCACGCCCAGAATATTCCAGAGCCGCCGCCCTTCCAAAGGACACTCAAAAAACTCCACCACCCGTGCGCTGGCTGAACAGATGCGCCCGCCGCCATCAGTAAAAAGGATAAAATCAGAAAAGGATTCAAAAACTTCGGAAATAGGTTCAGGGAGACGTTCAAAATTGTCGTCTGTATTTGAGCTCACGGGGAGTTCCTGTGCTTGATAATTAATTGAAGTATAACTTCTTAACAAGCAATTCAGGTTAATTCAAATGTGATGAGGTTTAGATCTAAATTTGAGAAGACAAGCGTAACGTAATATTTTTTAAACGAAAAAAGGCTCAGCTTAAAATTCAAGCCAAGCCTTTTGTAGAAAGCAGAAATTTTAAAGTATCCGTAAACCAGAACAAGAATCTAGTGCCCTTCACATACATGCTTACTTGGAGCCCATCCATCCATATACCATGCCCGCGCGCCCTGAATCTGCAAGCCGTGATAGCGTACGTACTCAAGCTCCTCATCGGAATAAGCATGCCCTTCAATAGGCATAAGAGCGTCGACCTCCGTGGGGCCGTAAGCATCATTGGAGGCATCAGCGACAAATACGGGCTGCCCTATCGCCCCTGAAGGGTGCTTAATGGTCAACTTTCCAAGTCCAATCCCCTCTGCCATGCATGGAATTTCTATGTCATGAACGATATCCATTTTGAATCTCCTTGAATTTGCTAAATGAAGCCAGATAGTACTGATCAATAAATTATGCTGTCATATTAAGCATAATATTTTGAGATGGACAATATGGTGGTTCTGCCTAGGGAAATGGCATCGATGGGGGGGTACTGTATCCCCAAATCAGAATATTCCTGCTGGATTATTCATACGTTTCTGCGATATAGAGCAGCTATCAGAAGAACAATTACTTGCGAGGAATTTGATGGGCTGTTGTATCGGAGAGAAGCATAGCAACTGGTGTCAGGATAACCCCACAGGTCCCAGTTACCCCCCTGTTTACATAGATAAAGATGGAAATGAGTACTGCATTTTTCACGCACCTGCGGAATGCAAGTTTGTTGAGTTGTATGATGAGCGTAAAGGTGGAGAGCAACCTTCTTTAATGGCTGGGGAGGACTTTAATCAGCTTGTGTTTGATCGGATACAGGGGGTTATTGATGCTGGGGAGGATGAGGAAGCTGATAATTTCTCAGGATACCCCGAAAGTTGGAACCCTCGTTGTAATTTTGCAGGAACTATTTTTCACAAAGGAATATATCAACCTAACTTCCTTGAATCTTTCGACATAGATTTACCCCCCACATCTTTTCATGCATGTGAATTTCATGGCCGTAGTAATTTTTCTAAAACTACATTTAATGGCGTAGCTTCTTTTACTATGGCTAAATTCCATAAATCAATAACTATCAGAAACACAACTTTTAAAAGCATAGCTGATTTTAGTTATTCCACGTTCAAATCACGTGCTTCATTTTTCGCAACTCAATTTAGGAACGAGACATACTTTCAATTTTGCCGCTTTTTAGGATATACAAAATTTGAAAAATCAAAACTTAAAACAAATGTTGGATTTCTTAAATGTGAATTTGATGATGTCAAATTTGATAGCACCCATTTTTTAATGCGAACATTTTTCATAAAAAGTATTTTTAATAAATCTGCATACTTTGACAATTGTACTTTTAATGACGTTTCTTTTGAGGAAGCAAAATCCCAAAAAGCATTCCGCATTCAGGATTCAACTTTAAACGAATCTAACTTCAACAGTATGATTTTTCATGGTTCTATAGATTTCAACAACTCAGAATTTTCTAATACTGCTGACTTCACAAATACTATTTTTCTAAACTATTCGAATTTTAAAAATACAAAATTTCAAGGAACAGCATTATTCCTTCATACCCATTTCAAAGAATGGACCTATTTCCGCAATGCAGCCTTCAAAGGAGAAACAACCTTCGCAGGAGCAATCTCAAAAGAAACCATCCTCATAGAATCCACAGATCTTTCAAATCTAAAGCTAACCGAAACCAACATCGAATCCTTCCAATTCACAGAATGCACATGGCCCACAATAAATGGACGGAAAGCTATCTACGATGAAAAAATTGCCCTCGAATCGGACCAAACACCCGACTACCTGAAACTCGAAGAAATCTACCGCCGCCTAAAAAAAATAGCCCGCCAAAACAACGATGAAATGCAGACCTCGGCTTGGCATTACAAAGAAAAAGAAATGATGCGCAAAAGACTCCGCCAAGAAAACGGACCGGGAGTCATCGAAAAAATCGCAGCAAAAGCTTGCGCATGCCTGCCCTGCGACATTGAAAGGACAAAAGAAAAATTTTCCAAACTACTCACGTTAACCGAAAAACAACGCACCCCATTCCTGCGATTCCTTAACTCCGCCTACTGGATAGTCTCGGGCTACGGCGAAGAACCACTTCGAGCCGGAATCTGGATGCTGATCTTCATATTAGGCGCAATACTCCCCGCCTTCTTCGGCCCGGAAGTTAATCAAGTAACAAATACGCTCTCAGATTTCATCAAAGGCTGGATGTGGTACATGCCACTTATGAAAGTAAGCGACGTAGATGCCACTGGATGGAATTACCTATTCAAAGCTATCTTCAATGTAACCATCTCAATCCAAGCCGCCCTCTTCGCCTTCGCCCTGCGCAACAAACTAAGAAGATAAAAAATCCGGTCCGAGCATGATGCTTGGACCGGATTTTTCTTTCAGAAAAGTAAAAGGGTGCTAGACTTAACGTCTAACACCCTGTATTTACTGTGGTAGGCCACCAAGGACTTGAACCTTGAACCAACGGATTAAGAGTACCGGCCTGCCGAATTTATCCCGCCTTAACGAAGCCATAAGTTGTTTAATTCAAAGAACAACACTCTTTAACCTACCTTATATGATTTAAGCAAAAATTACCTTATTTAGGGATTTTTATGGGGAATAGCATGGGGAATACACGCCCCACCCCTGCGGAATCCCACGGATGAATTATGGGAAATTAGAGCAAAAATTGCTCTTCCCCACAAACAGGTAAAAAAGGTAAGGTCATGGCTGCCAAAAAAGAAATAAAACCGCATACAAAGGCGTGTTTTACATCACCAGCACCAACCCCACAACCGGGGCAAATGAGAGAATCTACTACATCCGTTATTATAAGAACGGAAAATCCATCGAAGAGAAAGCCGGTCGCCAGCATCAGGACCGCATGACGCCCGCCAAAGCCAACCGACTCCGAGTACTGCGCATTGAAGGCCGGGTTGACTCCAATGAAGAGCGCAGGGAAAAAGTCCGCGCCAAACGCGCCCAGAAGAACGTCAGCCGACTTTGGGAAGCTTTTTATGACGCCAAGCAGGAAAACAGGAGCATAAAAGATGACCGCAACCGCTGGCGCAGCTACCTGCTCAAGGATTTCGGCAACAAGCTGCCCGAAGAAATCGCCACGCTGGATGTGGACAACCTCCGCCGCAAACTTCAGGATCGCGGCCTTGCTCCCGGCACAGTCAAACAGGGCTTGGTCCTGCTGAAACGTATTCTGAATTTTGCAGCCAAGCGTGGCCTGTGCGAACCTATCAATTCCGGTCGGCTTCATTTTGAAATGCCAAAACTCAACAACACTAAAACCGAAGACCTGACCGGCAAACAACTCGCAAGGCTTCTAGAAGCGATTGAGAACGAACCGAACAAGTCAGCAGGCAGCCTAATGCTCATGGCCCTGTACACTGGCATGCGTAAGGGCGAAATTTACAGGCTGCAATGGCAGGATATTGATTTCGAGCGCGGTTTCATTTTGATCCGTGCCCCCAAGGGCGGAATTGACCAGCGTATCCCCATAAACACCCCGGCCAGAAATGTTCTTGAAGATCAGCAGACCAGAACCGGCAACTCCGAATGGATATTCCCCGGTAGATTTGAAGGACACGTCAAGGACATGCGCGAACATCTTGAGCGCATCCGCACCAATGCGGGGCTGCCCAAAGACTTCCGGCCCATGCACGGCTTGCGGCACGTCTTCGCCTCTACCCTAGCCAGTTCCGGGCAGGTGGATATGTACACCCTGCAAAAGCTGCTTACCCACAAAAGCCCGGCCATGGTTCAAAGATATGCCCACCTGCGTGATGATGCCATGCAGCGGGCCAGCGAGGTTGCCGGGGATATGTATAAGGCTATGCAGAAGAAGAAAACTACGGCTTGAGCGGGGCTTCCATTCAAGCTGCCGAAAATTAAAATCCCCCACATTGACCTGCCCTGCAATCGTGGTTAAAGTTCAAATATAAGGAGACTGAAATGGTTTTACTTTTCGATGATGCCAAAAAGCTTGAAAAAGCCGTGGGAGAAGAAGCCGCAGAGGTTATTGCCCACGTTCTTGAAAAGCACGAAGAAAAATCCAAGCAAGAGCTTGAAGAAGCTAAAAAGGAACTTGTCACCAGAGCTGACCTTTATAAGGTAGAGGGAAACTTGAAGGCTGACATGACCCGACTTGAAACCAAAGTGGAAAATATTGAGTCCAATTTGGAAAACAAGATCAGGGCTGAAGTTCAGGCTGCCAAATCCGAAACCATCAAATGGATGGCTGGAATGCTCATGGTTCAGGCAGCCACGGTTGCTGCCTTGGTCAAGTTGTTGGGTTAAAATCCGGTTCAGCTTCATGCTTTGGAATAATTGATAAAATGCACGCAAATCCCCCGCAAAGTTCACGCTTTGCGGGGGATTTTTTTGCCGAAAACCCAGCTTGTGCCACTTTTAAGAGATAGTCATAGATTACGCGCAGTTAAAAAAAGCAATCCTCCGCTTTGAGGTGATGCTCCGCAAATATAACGAAGACTCAACCGATCTTGATGAGATCACAAAAGGTGCTGTGCAGGATTCATTGGTCATGCGTTTTGAACACACGCTAGAACTGGCTTAGAAAAGCTGCAAGCGGCCTCTGTTCGAGGAAGGATACGTTGAAGTAAAAACCATGGGGCCGAAGCCGATGATGCGCTTTGCTTTCACTGCGGATCTTATCGCCAATGTTGATAACTGGATCGGATACATCAATGCCCGCAATGACACCTCGCACGATTATTCCGGCGACAAGGCAGACGCCATCTTGGATATTGTAGATGATTTCTATGATGATGTGGTCGATCTGTACGAGAAGATTTCAAAGGAAGCATGGAAATAATGCCGAAAATTGGGGAGTTCCTTATGCGGCGTTTGAAGACTTCACGCCTACTGCGAATGTATCCTGTATTTATCTATCTTCCGGTACAGGGTGGCCCGTGAAATGCCGAGAAGTTTGGCGGTTAAGGCCCGGTTGTTGTTTGTCTTTTTTAATATATCCTGAATTGTTTTACGCACTACGTCATCCAAAGTGCCACTGGAATGGGGGGGGACTTCCGGGATCACATGCGGCATTCCCAGATGTTTGACTTCGATAGTTTCTCCGCCGCAGAGATGGAGGGCTCTTTGTATGCAGTTTTCCAGTTCTCTGACATTGCCCGGCCAGTGATAACTGGCGAGCAGGTTTTGGGCTTCCGGGCTAAGTGACGGGGGGGAGGCTGCTCCTTCTTTCAGAAAAAGGGAAGCCAATAATAAGATATCATCCCGGCCCCTTTCCTTAAGGGGAGGGATGTGGATGGGGAAGACATTCAGTCGGTAGTAGAGATCTTCTCTGAATCGTCCGTCCCGGATAGCTGTGGGCAAATTTACATGGGTGGCGGCAATGATCCTAGTATCAACTTTTACCGGTTTGTCTGCCCCGATGCGGTAAACCTCCCCGGTCTCAAGTACACGAAGTAATTTAACCTGCATCCTGTAGGGCATGTCGCCGATCTCATCCAGAAGAATTGTTCCGGTGTTGGCAAGTTCAAATTTACCCGGCTTTCCGCCTTTGGCTGCTCCGGTAAAAGTTCCGTCCACGTAACCGAATAGTTCACTTTCCAGCAGGTTGGAGGGTATGGCTCCGCAGTTGATTGGGATGAAAGGGTTATTGCGTCGGCTGCTCTGATTGTGAATAGACTGCGCGAAAAGCTCCTTCCCTGTTCCGGTTTCGCCTTGGAGTAGCACTGTGCTGTCTGAAGATGCGGCTCCTTTGGCCAGCTTTACTGTTTCCAGCAGGGTGGGGGAGGTTCCGAGAATACTGTCAAAAGTAAAATGTGCCCGTGTGCCTGCAATGTTCTGGGCCAGTTTGTAAATATCTTTGACCTCGTTGAAAGTGATTACAGCACCAAGGCGCTCTCCTCTCTCAGATGTCACCAGCTGGACCGTGAGAATAAGGCTGATGTGGTTTTTGCGGACTTTGAGGCGGACTTCTTTATTGGTCCATGATTCCGGGCATTCAGCCACATGGTCCAGATCAACTTTCAATCCCTGAAGTACGGATAGGGGCCTGTTTTCCAGATCGTCTCTTTTTAATATTTGTGCCCCTTCGCGGTTAACCCGCCAAATGTGTTTCTCACTGTTGATGATGATCAGACCGGTGCGGAAAAAAGAAATGGTCTGATCCAGAAAATTCAGGTTGGCAGCCAGCTCCCGGTTTCTGCGTAAAACACGGAGTTGCTGTTCTGCGGCTCTGGCCGCTGTTGTGACCATATAAAGGGTATGTGCATGAGCCTGCTTTGAAGAACCGAATACAGCTATAATGCCGATCAGCTTTTTATCCTTACCAAAAACCGGAGCAGTGGAACTGGTCTGATCATGGGCCTGCTGGCAGAAATGTTCATCATCAATAAGTTGAATGGGGGTTTTGAGTTTTTGGGTTAGTGATATGGCTGTAGTCCCTACATCCTTTTCCGTCCAGCGGTAGCCGGGGACACAATTTCTTGTCGTGGAATCCTCAATCAGTTCGTCTTTCCCGCGAATATGGAGGATGTATCCGTCCGAATCCACTGCGGCAATAATAAAATCATTGGGAAACAGAAGCTTGTAAAACTCATCGAACTGCGGTTTTAGAATGTTCAGTAGCTTTCTGTTCTGCCGCCGCCGCTCCGACAGCTCTGCCGGAGAGAGCATTTTCTGGTGCTTGTTTCTGCGTATGGGATCAATTCCATATTCCACTGACCGCTGGTATGACAGTTTTATTTCGCGTTTCATGGCTTCCGGACTGATTATCTGTCCTTCTTTTATGTCTGCCACTGTCTCTTTTTTATACATATTTAAGGTTCTCCCAGCATTCAGAACTGCCTTAATAAGTTGTGTTTTTATAAGTTTGTAGTTGCAGTTGCTTGAAATTATATAATAAAATCATTTGATGTGGCAACCCGGCAAATATCCATACGATACTAATATCGCAGGCCGAAGCTTTATGTGTCGCAGTGCTGTCTCAAAATAATACATGTCTCATTGTGAGGCATATATTGTCAATGCCGCATTCGCCAAGAGTTTTAGACGGATACTAAAAGAATATTGTCTCAATATGAGACAGTGTTTGGGCGGTGTCTTATTGTCTTCTTGATGTGTTGAGATGAAATATAGGCGGTTCTTGTTTCTAAAAAGTAAATAATTTCGATGTAATAAATATAGCAGACAGTTTTAGAATATGTGTTTGGCATCCCCTTTGCTTCATTGCACTGAAAAAATGGCACACCCTCATAGGCTAAATGCCTGAAAATATATCAACTGCCGGAATTACGGTAAGGAGAGTGCAGTGCAGACAGCGGATGTTTTAGTCATCGGTGGAGGTATCACCGGATCTACTACAGCTCTAGGGCTCATGCTCAAGGGGGCCGGTAAAGTGGTGCTCTTGGATGAGCAGCTCAAGAGCCAGCGTTTATCCCGGGGCAACTTCGGGCTGACCTGGTTCATGTGCAAGGGAGCGGGGTATCCCGGCTATTCTCTTTGGTGCCGGAAGGCAGCCAAGGCATGGCCTGAGTTTGCGGAAAAGCTCGAAGGTGAAAGCAAATACAATATTGAATTGGACTGGACCGGTGGCGCAGTACACGCTTTTGGGCAGGATGAATTGGACGGATTTGCAAAGTCTATAAAAACTATCCGGGAAGGCTGTGAAAGTGAAGGGATTGATTATCCCGTTGAAATTCTGGATAGACAGCAATTCGCTGACTTGATGCCGAAAATGACTCTAGGTGAAGACGTTGCGGGTGCTATGTTTACCAAGGAGCAGGGCCACGTTAATCCTTTGAAGCTTCTTGGTGCTGTCAGAAGCTGGTTCCAAAAACTGGGTGGAGTTTATAATGGTGCTGAGGGTGCTAAGGAGATTATCCCACAGTCCAATGGAACCGTTCTCGTTAAGACAGCCACTGAGACATATGAATGTAAGAAGCTCGTAATTGCTGCCGGACACGGTTCTGCAAGACTTACTGCTGCTCTTGGCGAGAAACTCAATATTTATCCCCAGCGCGGGCAGCTGATGGTAACAGCGCGTTGTGAACGAAAACTTGATTTTCCCCTGCTCAGCGTCCGTCAGACTCAGGACGGGACTTACATGATCGGTCTTTCAACAGAAAATACAGCTCTGGATGCACGGGTAACTGCAGACGCCATGAAGTCTCAAGCCGCAAACGCGGTACGGATTTTTCCTGAACTGGCAAATTTGAATTGGGTCAGGGCTTGGGGGGCTATCCGCGTTATGACTCCGGACGGCGGCCCCATCTACAGCAAGATTCCGGGCCATGACAATATAAGTGTTCTTGCCTTGCATTCCGGGGTTTCTTTAGCGCCCCTGCACACAGAAGTCATAGCTCCGTGGATATTAGGTAACACCACAGATAACCAAGTATCAGATTTTTCAAACGGACGGTTCAATGCTTAAACATTCCACAACTTCCACTGCTGAATTTAAACAGGATCAGGCTCCGGCTGAAACAGTTTCCGTCCTTCTGGACGGCGAGAAGGTTGATCTTCCAAAAGGTATCAGCATTGCCGCAGGGCTCCTTAGCATCGGTGAAATTATTTCGCGCATTTCACCTTCAGCACACAAACCGCGTTCTCCGCACTGTCTGATGGGCGTTTGTTATGAATGCCTCATGGAAATTGATGGTGTGGAACGGCAGGCATGCATGACAGACCCTGAAGAAGGCATGGTTATCAACCGCCATTTAGATTCCAAAGGAGAAGACGCATGAGTCGCCATTACGATGTAATTGTAATCGGTACCGGACCTGCCGGGCTGAGTGCAGCCACCCTGCTTACCAAAATGGGGCTCAATGTTCTGGCTTTGGACGAGCAGCAGCGTCCCGGTGGTCAGATCTACCGCAATGTGGAAGGAGCAGGAGAAGCTCGTTTAAACCTTTTCGGTCCCGACTATAGTGTCGGACTTGAGCTGGTGAACGAGTTTAGAGCTGCCAATGTTAACTATGAAGGCGGAGCTTCTGTCTGGCAGGTCGAGGCTGATGGCCGTATTTGTTATTCCAAAGACGGAAAATCCAGCAGGATCTCGGCCAACTATATCATCGCAGCCACCGGAGCCATGGAGCGTCCTGTACCCATCGAAGGCTGGACTCTTCCGGGAGTAATGGGTGCTGGCGCAGCGAATAATCTGGCCAAAGAAGCCGGACTGACCCCTAAGGGAAAAGTAGTTTTGGCCGGTAGCGGCCCCCTGTTGCTTCTCGAAGCTTCCATTTTGCTGAAAAAGGGCGTGGAGATTGCTGCCATTCTGGAGACCACAGACCTTATCCCGCCTGCGGACTCCGTAACCAAACTTCCTCAAGCTCTCATGGGCTGGAAGCTCCTTTATAAGGGTACAACCATGCTTTGGGAGCTCCAGAAGGCGGGGATTCCTCATTATCGGGGTGTCCGCAATATCCGCGCGCTGGGAGCCGATGCGCTGAGCGGGGTTGAAGCTACGGTCAAGGGAGAAACACTGAACTTTGATGCTGATTTGCTTCTGCTGCATTTCGGCGTTATCCCCAACACCCATATTTTCAGGCAGGCAGGCTGCCAAATGGTTTGGGACGAGAAGCTAAGATATTGGTACCCGTCCTGCGACAGTTGGGGCCGTACCAATTTTGAAAAAATATTTGCAGCAGGTGACGGCTGCCGGGTTCATGGAGCTGTGGCGGCGCGTCATAAAGGCACGTTGGCTGCTTTGGAAATTGCCTGCTGTCTGGGCATGATCCCTGAGTCTGAAAGGGACGATCTGGCTGAGCCTGTCCTTAAAGCTTTAAGGCAGGACAACCTGCCCCGGCCATTTATCGATGCCATGTATGCGCCTAAACCTTCACATTTCACGTTCGAAAATGAAACAGTACTTTGCCGGTGTGAGAATGTCACCGTTGGAGACGTCCGCAAGGTTCTGGATGAGGGGGTTCGCGAGCTGAACGAGGTGAAAATCATCACCCGTTGCGGCATGGGTCCTTGTCAGGGGCGGATGTGCGGTCCGGCATTGGCGGAAATAGTCGGAGAATATCTTTCCCTTGAGCCGGATCAGGCCGGGCTTCTGGTTGTACGTCCTCCTCTGAAACCTATTCCACTGAGTGAAGTGGCTGCCATGGATCTCGGTGATGGAGGAACAGACGGCGGCAACTGGTTGCTGGACAAGAAGTAACAAAACGAGGGGAACTTTCTCCCGTTGTAAATTATATCATTTTAAGGAGTTAAGATGAGTATTACAAGAATGGAAACAGCGAAGCGCATGAGTAGGATCGTCATTCATAATGATACCGTTTACCTTTGCGGACAGGTAGCGGACAACTCTGACGAACCTATCGGCCCTCAGACAGAAAGCATGCTTGCCAAGGTGGATGCTCTTTTGGAAAAGGCCGGCAGCAGCAGGGAACATATTCTTTCTGCCACAGTTTATGTTCGCGATATGAAGGATTTTGCAGGAATGAACGAAGTCTGGGACAACTGGGTTCCCGAAGGACATGCCCCCGCAAGAGCCTGTGTTGAAGCACGGATGGCCCGGCCTGAGCTTTTAGTGGAGGTTTCTGTTGTAGCGGCACTTAAGTAGTAAATGATTTCCATTTAGGAGGGATCTTCATGGAAAAATTCTTTAAATACGCATTAGCAGCTCTCATGAGCACTGTTGCCGCTCTTGAGTTCTACCAGGTAATAATGCGTTATATCTTTGAGTTGCCGGTGATGGGGTTGGATGAACTTTTGGTATATCCCACACTGTGGTTGTATTTCTTCGGTAGCGTGAATGCTTGTCGGGAAGATACCCAGATCAAGGCTAATGTCTTGGACATTTTTATGAAAACCGAACTCGGCAAACTGCGGGTGAGAGTAGTGGCCGACATAATGTCTTTGGTTGTCTCGTCGTGGTTGACCTGGTGGGCATGGGACTATTTCCTCTATGCTTTGAAGATTTGGAAAGAAAGCCCGACTCTTTATATCCCCACATTCTGGGCCGAATGTGCTTTTTTCATCGGCATGATGCTGATGACCATGTTTGTGCTCTGGCATCTTGTTAGAAATATCCGCCGCCTTATGTTGCTTGCGGATCAGCCGGCAGTTGCCGTTAAGGTAGGAGTATAGCATGGATATTGTTACCGTTTCTTTTATCGCCCTGGGTGTGCTGGTGCTGATGCTCAGCTTCGGTGTTCCGCTGCCTTTCTGTTTTGGCGGTGCTCTCATGGTCATGGTTTTTGTCGGGGATGCCACTATGAACGGCACCATGGTCTGGGGATACAGCCAGCTTGCCAACCCTGTGTTGCTTTGTATTCCACTGTTTGTCTTTGCGGGCACGCTAATGAGTGAAAGTGGAATCGCTGAAAGTCTACTACGTTTTGTTAACGTATTTGTGGGCCGCATCAGGGGCGGGCTGGGTGTTGTTGCAAGTGTCAGCTGTGCTTTGATCGGTGCCATCTCCGGCAGCGGTCTTACCGGCGTAGCCGCTACCGGCCCAATCCTTATCCCGGAAATGGCTTCCAAAGGTTATCCTCGCGGGTACGCAACAGCACTTGTTGCAAACTCATCAATCCTTGGCCTGCTTATTCCGCCAAGTGTAACAATGATCATTTACGGCTGGGTAACAGACACCTCAATTCTGGCCTGTTTTCTCGCAACTATGGGACCGGGAATACTGATCACCCTCCTGTTTTGCGGAGTTAACATGGTGCTGGCCCGTAAGTTTCCCTTGATTCTGGATCCCCCGCAGCCTGTACAGGAAACAGCCCGCGAAGCCGTTTCCATGACCTCTCGCGCACTGCCTGCGTTGATCATGCCTCTGATTATCCTTGGCGGCATATACGGCGGTATCATGACTCCGACCGAAGCTGCTGCTGTTGCTGTTATCTACGCAATCCCGGTTGGCCTTATGGTCTATAAGGGGTTGACCTTCAAGACCTTTATTTCGGCTGCTAAATCTTCTGCCACTGCGGTAGGTGCCATCATGGTCATGATCGTATTCAGCCTGATGCTCAGCCAGATATTCGTTATGGAAGATGTCCCGCAGGCTCTGGTTGAAGGTGTATTCACCATCACCCAGAATAAAGTAATCCTGCTGATCCTGATCAACTTCCTGCTCTTCTTTGTAGGTATGATCGTCAACGATATTACTTCGATTATTTTGCTTGCCCCTCTGCTTCTCCCTCTGATGCAGGCCATCGGAATTTCTCCGGTTCAGTTTGCCGCAATCATGGGAGTCAACACAGCAATGGGCGGTGTTACCCCTCCTTATGCCAGCATCCTTTATTTAAGCATGCGAATCGGGAAAGCGGAATTTTCTGAAGTTATCAAACCGGCCATGATCCTCATCATCTTCGGATATGTGCCCGTGGTCTTTTTAACTTCTCTATGGCCTAACCTTTCCCTCTTTTTTCCGGGATTGTTTGGCTATTAAGAATATGGAAATGGAGAAAGGGGTGTGAAGGAACAATTTTTTAAAATTACCGAATATTAACAAATCAGATGCGGGTTTGTTATTCAAAAATTGATTCTTCACATGGATTGGAAATAACGGACTTTTTACTAAGGAGTATGCATATGAAAATGCGCACAGTTTACGGGTTGATGATTCTTCTGGGGTGTATGGTCTTTCTGGCAGGCACTGCCCAAGCAAGAACTTGGAAAATATCTCATGTCCGGCCTCAGGGCACAGCTATTGATGAAGACCTTCGTTGGTTCTCAACAAATCTTAAAGAAGTATCCGGTGGAAAATTAAAAACCAAGGTTTATCCCGCTTCAGCACTTGGTGATTACACCGTTGTTCAGGAAAGAGTAAGCCTCGGTGCCGTGGATATGGCCTGTCAGCCTCCGTCCTCAGCTGCAGATAAAAGGTTTCAGCTTCCTTACTTCCCTTATATGATCAAAAATTGGGACCATGCGCGTAAGAATTACAGTGCCGGTGCCCCCATGCGTGAAACTGTTGCCGGTCTTTATAAAGAGCAGGGTATTCATTTGCTGGCAGTCTGGCCGGTATATTTCGGCGGTATCTCCTTGAATACCAAACCGGTTAACCCCGGTGATCCTGATGCGGCAAAAGGCATTAAGCTGAGAGTCCCGCCCATGAAAACTTTCCAGATGATGGCAGATAACATTGGCTACCTCGGAACCCCGATTCCCTTCTCTGATGCTTTTACCGCAGTTCAGACCGGTGTTGTTGATGGTGTGATCGGTTCCGGCGCGGAAGGGTACTACTCCTCCTTCAGAGATGTGACCAAATACTACATTCCGGCTAACACCCATTTTGAAGTCTGGTACCTTATCATGAACCAGAATACCTACGATAACTTGTCAGAGGAGAAAAAGCAGGCTCTCGACAAAACTGCAGCTGAATTCGAAAACCGTCGCTGGGCAACTGCTGAAGCAGACCAGAAAGCCAATGAACAGAAATTGGTTGATTACGGTGCAACTATAGTTGATTTCTCTGATGAAGATGTCACCAAGACCGCTGATAAAATTCGTAAAGTGGTTTGGCCTGAGATCCTCAATGATGTAGGCGTGGAGTGGGGGCAGTCCGTCCTTAATCGTCTGGTAAAATAAGTCATCCCCTGCTCGCGGTGTTTTAATGCTGTGAGCAATAGAATACTGGCCTGGAAAATCGTTTTCCGGGCCAGTTTTGGTGTTTAATCTGGAAGAAAAATTTTATACAGAATGTCCATGCTTAATTATTTGCAACGCTACACAGGTTGGATAATCCTTGCCACTCTGATTCTATTCATACTTAGTAGCTTAAATCCATCATTAATTCTTGTTGTTGCTGCAGCGGCCTGGCTGGTCGTAGTCATTGAATGGAATAGGCTGCATTCCGGGCCACGCAGGCAGGCAATGTTTCTGCTTATTGCCGGAATTTCCGCATTGATATTTTCTTATCAGCAAGGTGTTTTTCTGGGTTGGAAAAAGATTGTTACCCAGAATCTACAATTGCTGCCGATGTTTATTGCAGTATCGTTTCTTGGGCTGACAAACCCTGACACCCAGAATGACGATTTGCCCAAGGGAAGGTGGGCTATGGTGTCCACTTCATTTGGAACGAATTTACTGGGTGCAGTTATTAATCTTTCAATTCTGTTTGTTTTTGGGGACAGGCTGGCGCGGAACGGCTCTCTTACTAAAGCTCAATCTATTCTCCTTGGGCGCTCTTTTTGTGCGGCAGCATGGTGGTCACCATTTTTTCTTGCTGCTGGCGTTGCGCTGACCTATGCGCCGGATATGCTTTATAGCCGTACCGTCATCCCGGGGCTGTTTCTCTGCTTTGTGGCGATTTGTTATTCAATTGTTGAGGTGGGTTTTATTCGTAAACTTGAATTTTCCGGTTATCCCGTGCGCATGGAAAGTATGACGGTTCCATTTCTGCTTGCCGTGGGGGTCTTTGCCGGGCATTATTTCTTCCCTGATCTGGGCATGATCATGTTGATTTGCCTTGTAGCACCTCCGGCTGCGATAATACTTATGCGCAAAAGGCCTAGATTGCCTCATTTGTACGACTTCATTAATAATCGGATTACCTCTACTGTCAGCCAGTTTGCCCTGTTTTTGACTGCGGGGTGTTTCTCTATAGGCATTACCTCAATTATTCAGGTTTACCCAGAGATATTCAGCCTTACAGGTAAGGCATTCACCAATTCGTTATTTGCCATTATTTCAGCATTGCTGATATTCTTAGGACTTGTCGGCTTGCACCCTCTGGTCGGCATCTCCGTAATCAGTCCTTTGTTGTTGCCTTTGAATCCTGACCATTCCCAGATTGCATTTCTGTTTCTCACCTGTTGGGCGGTCTCAACAGGTAGCAGCCCCCTTTCCGGGGTAGGTCTTGTGCTTTGCAGCCGCTATCGCATCCCGGCGCGTTCAATATTAATTGATAATTTCCATTATGCCGTATTTATGTGGGGGTGTGCCAACTTGGTGAATATGTTTTATTTTAATGCATGATTATATTTGTATCGTGAAAAAAACTAAAGGTGGGGGAGATGAATCCCCCCTCCCTTGCGACCAATCTTACCGCCCCATCCCCCGCCAAACACGCTTCCCCCTCACCCGCGCAACCTCGTAAGCTTCCGCAAAACATCTTCCAATTCGCTCTGCAAGTCCCGGCAGCCTTGGGCTTCCTTTTCCAGTTCCACGATGCGGCTGCCCTGCCGGGCTATTTTCAGGTCCTGCTCTTTCAGGCGGCGGGACTGCTCCTGTTCCATTCGGGCTAGGGCCTCCGATAAGCTCTTCGATAATTCGTTCATGATCTATCTCCGCAATAAAACGGCTGGCTGGCCGCTCTTGGTCTCTCTTATTTCCAGCGGGGTTCCTTTGGGAAAGGCCAGATACCGCTGGTTCCCGCTCTGATGTGCTTCGATTCCCCATTTCGTGAACACGCTTATTTTCTTCTTCTGGCTCTCTATCTGTGCGCTGATTTTGGCCAGTTCCGCGTGGCTTTCTTTGATTCTCCAGCCGTAAAATCCGGTTATGCAGACCGCGACTATGAGCAGCAGCAATGCGGAGATGAGATTCGCCAAGATGTTTTGTTTCCAGTAACTGGCCGAA
Organism: Desulfovibrio sp. JC022; assembly: GCF_010470665.1. Lineage (NCBI taxonomy): Bacteria > Pseudomonadati > Thermodesulfobacteriota > Desulfovibrionia > Desulfovibrionales > Desulfovibrionaceae > Desulfovibrio > Desulfovibrio sp. JC022. The sequence continues at coordinate 488,272 of NZ_VOPZ01000007.1, forward strand.
ATCGCGGACTGCTTTTTGCGCAGCTTCTGGATGTGGCCGTCCATATCGGCTGTGATGGAATTCAGCTCGCTTGCGGCAAATTTCAGCAAGTTCCCGCTCAAGTCCTGCAATGCGCTGCTGGCGATCTGCTCCACTTCCTGAGATTGCGAGTTCATCCGCTCTTTCAGCTTGTCGCTCAACTCTCCAAGATGATTCATATATTCCTCCTTTCAATCTGACTCGTTTTTTGTCTTCGGGTAACTCCAAAGTGATGTATTTCTTGCCCTGCCGGACCACGGAAAGCCCGACCTCCTCCAAAGCCTTGATCAGATCCGCACGATCCTTGTGCAGACCGTCGGCTATACCTTGAGCTAAAAAGTCAGTTACGGTTTTCCTGAAATCGTGCAGTTGCTTGCCCTTGGGCGAATGAATGTCCTTGCCCGGTTGCAGCAGTCGGGACCGCTTCAGTTCGTCCGGCCTTGCCCACTGCTTCCGTTCATTCCAAAGATCGCGCCAGACGTCATACTGCTTGTGCCAGTTAGGCGGGCAGGGATTCATGGCCTTGTCACTGCGCAGCTCCGTGCGCGGGATAATAAAATGCATCTCATGATGCCCGGCATGACTGTGCCGCACCCAAAGGATCGAATATTGATCCTGCTCCAGCCCTGCGAAAGCAACCTTCTCAAAGTCATCCATGACTTCCTTTTCAAGCTGCGGGGAAACCTTATCCTGCGGTGCCCATGAGAGCACCCCGGAAGTGTACTTCCAGACCCGATCGGTTGATCCGATCACCCGCTGCACGGCTTTAGGATCTCCGCGCAGAACCTGCGGCGGCGATTCCTCACGGCCCTTGCGGAGCGGATCAATCACATAATTGATCGCCTTGGCACCGTTGCCCCGGCCATGAGCGAAAACCTTCATATACATTTCAGTTCCCTCTCAATGGCGGCCAGCTCGGCCAGAATGAGTACCGAGTCGGCACCGCTTTTATATGTATTTGCCCAGCGGGCGAGCTGATTCAGATTGTTCCCGATGCGGGCAAGCTGGAGCAACTTTTCGCGCTCGCGTCTGGTTTTGCGGACCCGTCTTTTACCCAGAAGCTGGCGCATGAAATCGCCCATGGTCATGCCCCGATTTGCGGCTTCTTCCACAACACTATTTTTCTCATCAACCGTAACTCTGACGTTCAACCAAGCTGTGCGGGGTGCGCTCATACGCCCACCTCTTCCCTGCCGTTAAAGGAGGGATCGAAGGGAGGCCGGCCTCCCTCGCCAGCCCCCACGGGGACACCTGTCGCGTAGCGCACAGTGTCACAGTGGGTAGGCTGGCTAAGATTCGATGACGGGACTGATTCCGAAGCATGAACAGCCGGATGCACCCGATAATTAGGACTCGGCGGCCGCCCTGGACCGGACGATTGCACCGGGACCACAACGATATATCCGTACTCCAAAAGCATGTTTAGACCCTGCTCGACCTGCGCCTTTTTCGGGAAGCGACCACGGATCGCACGCTGACATTCCCGGCCTGTGAACAGCTCAATTTTTCGGTCGCTGATCCATTTCAAAATTGCTTGTGCGCAGGCAGTCAGCTCGTCACAACCCATGTCATGAAATGCGTAGCGGGCATGATGAACGAGCTTCTTGCCCAGTTCAGTTGCGGAGACCATGATCGACTGTTCAATCTTCGATTCGACCTCTTGCGCCGAAACCAGATGCAGCAGCCCGGCCAAGCGGGCAACCTGCCCCGGAACCTTGCCCGCCCAATCGGTCATATTTTCCAGACTGCTCCCCGGTCGCAATTCTCCTTCAATGAGCAGGAAGAAATTCTTCCACGATTCATAAGCCCCGGCACTGAGCACCAAGGCTTGGCCGTTCTCATTCATTTCAGGATTGCTTCTCAACGAAAGCAGAAGTTCGATTCGACCAAGAAAAGCACGTTCCGCCTGTGACGAAATCTGCGGAGGTTCCGCCACACGAAAACCCAGCCTGCTTTGCCCAAAGAAGAACAGGAAACGGGCCAAGAAATCACGCCCCCGAAATTCAGGATTCTCGGCCATTCCGCGCAACACATCAGGCTGGGGAGTCACGCAGATGGTCAGCAGTGGATGATTCAAACCGATGGACTGACCATGCTTGCGATCCACCCGGCACGGCTCTCCGCTAAAAGACTTCAGAATCAGGTCAAGGTTGGGCATGTGGCTGTAGCGTCCGGCAAAGGTCCCGAAAATCCCGCCTTCAGCCTCGATTATGGACATGCATTCACTTTGCTGCTCCATGAGCATGGCAAGGCATTCAGGAGTTATGTCATCGGCAAGCAAGCGCGGGATTGTAATCAGCTCCGGCATTTCATCTTCCAAATTCCGGATTTCCTGAATGAGGTTGTCCCGGCTTTGCGAGTTTTTTGCCTTGGCCGCCATGTTGCGCCGGTGCTCAATGGCGCGCTCAAGAGTCATCCGTTTTGAACGCGCTTCCTGCGCCAATGGTCCAATGAGCTTTTCCTGCTCATTTTCCCAGCCGGTAAGCGGTCTTCTTGCGGCTTGCGTCACCGCGCTTTTTCTTTCTCCGGGCGGCAGCGGCGAAAGCAGGTATAGGTTCAAAGATTCCTCGTAACCTTCTTTAATCCGCACATGGAACCTTTCGCTGCGCTACGGTTGATAGAACGCCAAAGAGATTGCAGAGCACAACCTCGTAAGGCACCTGCAACGCTTCGCTAAGCTCAAAGCAGTAATCAGCCAGAACCGGAGGCAACGGGACAGAGGATAAAGGCGGCGGAAACTTCGGCCCCAATGGTACAGGGGCCTTGTTTCCGAACAGGGATAGGATGTCTGTGCCGGATGCGCTCATCTGTTCCTCGGAAGGTCAGACATTTCTTCAAGCGGCAAGACCTTGCAGGATTCCACGTAGGCGTCCAAATCTTTTAAATCATAGCCCACGCGCCTGCCGATTTTGATGTAGCGCGGCCCTTTTCCAAGACAACGCCATACTTCAAGAGTTCCGGGACTGAGTCCCAATTTTTCAGCAGCTTCTTTTGTGCTTAATAGTCCTTGCATCGATTTCTCCTTGTTGGTTGGAGGTGTTTTTTCTTCGATGCAAGGCAACCACGTTTAATCGGACAGTAAAACCATCTGGAAGAGGACAAATTGTGTGGTGGGACCACCAAATTCTGTGGGAGCAGGACAGAACGTGCTGATAAAACTTCAATTTTATCAGTGGGTAGTGAATTTTAAATTTAGAAGGGTTTAAATTCTGAAAAAAATCCTGAATTGAAGGATAGAAGTTGCTTTTGGGCTACCTGAATCATCAATTTTCACCTTTCTTCCAAGACGGACACTGTCAAGTCATTCCATGTCCGACCTCCCGGCTAGTTTATAAATGTCCGGGGAAGAGTTGCTTTTGAACCGCTAGGGCTCCTAGCACATCCCCAGAATTATAAACGATGGAGGAAAGATGAAATCTTTCAATCATTACAAAATGGAACTGAGGCCCCGTAGCGAACTGACAACCGGACTGGTACTGTACGGTGAAACTGAACCTGCGGAAATGCAGATTGAAAATCTCTGGAAAATCGTTGACCGCAGAACAGGTGAAGAACTTGCAGACCCAAAGCCTGACTTTGATGAATTCTCATCCTCTGACCGCATGTACCCATCCATGATGAATCCGGAAGTCAAACGCCGCTGGGACCTGAAAAATTATGAATGGGAAGAAACCAAGGCTCAACATGCCAAACTGAGACGCATGGTCCATGCCCAGTTCATGCAGGAGAATCCCAATCTGCCCGTAATTCAGGGTTTGCAGGGGACGACCTACGGCAGTGAGATTCAGTCTGAATTCAAGAAGATACTCAGCGGAAAGCAGTCCATTCTAAAATCCCGCATGCCCAAGGCAGGAACGGGCAGGACCATCCGAGATGAGCTGGAGCGTGACAATGTGGACATCAATGAAATGGCAGATGAAGTTGTACAGTTCCAGACTCCCGAGTCCCGGAACACCTTTGCTGTCATGGGCGTGGATCGAGCTGAAACACTGCGCATTGCTGGTAAAATCCTTGCTTCGGCAGAATCCAGTCATGCTCTTGAATATCAGTACGATGAAGAGGGGCGTTTGCAGATTGTCCACTGTGGAGGAAAGCCGGTTGAGATGTATCGCTACAACCGAATGGGACAGCGTGTGTTTTCGCAGGTTTCCGGTGATCAGCCGCTGGAATATCACTACAATGAACTTGGTCAGCTTGTTCAGGCCGGGGATGTTGCTTACTCCTATGATGAAAACGGCGACCTCACAGGTAAAAAAGACTCACATGGACTGACCTGTTACCGCTATCTGAAAAACGGGCAGCTTTGCGGAGTTCAGCTTCCTGACGGTAGTGAGATTGAATACCGTTTTGATAAAAACGGCTTCCGCGCTGAAAAGCTTATCGATGGCAAACTTGTTCAGCGTTACTACTGGGATAATCTGGTCACCCTGTCTGCGGTGAAAGACAAATCCGGGGTGACCCGCTTTCGTTACGATGAAGACGGTGACGCCATCGGGATGATCCGCAACGGTCAGAAGCTGCTGCTGGCTACCGATCAGTTGGGCAGTATTTTTGCTGTTGCTGATTTGTCGGGAAACAGTGTACAGGAAGTTCTATATGATTCTTTCGGAATAATGATACAGAACAGCCGTCCTGAACTTGTACTTCCGCTCGGCTTTGCCGGAGGGTTGTATGATTCCGATACTGGATTGGTTCACTTCGGATACCGTGAATACGATCCTGCCACCGGACGTTTCATTTCTCCTGATCCGCTGGGATATGCTGGCGGGGATGTGGACCTGTATGGTTATTGCGGAGATGATCCGGTTAACTTTGTTGATCGGTTGGGTTTATTTGATGAATCCAGTTCAGACGATGACGGGAAGAGCGAAAGCAAATCGTCAAGTTCCGGTGGGTACGCTGGAAACGATTTCGGTCCGGGTTATGACGGAACAAGTGGAAGTGCCTACGGTCCTACAGACGCAGGTTGGGGCTACAACACCGATCCGGGAGGCTCTCACTACAATGGCAATAACACTCTGGGCGGAGGAGGCGGCAATGGACATAGTCAAAATACGACTCATAACGCCCAACAAGCCAAAGATAACGATTTTTTCGGTCAGCTGAGTCAGCAGGCTTTGGACCAGCTGAATACAGTAGGCGTACAACAAGGCTTGGAGGCGGATAAGAAGGCTCAAGAACTAGCTAATAAGCAGAATCAATTCAATGCCAAGGAACAGGCAAAAAAAGAGCATAAAGCCCTTGCTGAAGCAGACCGCCTAAGTCGAGCTCGACGTGCGTCTCTGATGAACAATAAAGACGATAAAGATAAAGGATTTTTCGAAACAGTTTATGACGGAGTTGAAGAGGCTCTGACAAAAGGAGGAAAGGCTGCCAAAGAAGCAACTGCCAAGGCTGGTAAGGCTTTTGTTGATGATTCAAGAATATGGGGAACAACAGCAGCCGCAGTTGCAATGCCTGCTGTTGTTGCAGGGCTGACATTTGGAGGTAAAGAAGTTCTAGGAGCGGCTCCTCACATGGCGAAAAATGTAGGCAAAGCGGCTAAATGGGGCAAAAATTTTGCAAAAAACACAGCTAGAAAGGCCGACATAAACATACGGACAAGCAAGATTGGAACAAAGAAGAACTTAAACCTTGAAAACGTAGGCGAAGCAGCAACAGGACTAATCGATAATCAACCTCCTTCTCCAACTCCCGGAGGATGGGTGAGTGCAGGTAAGTTCCTCGGCGCAAAAACACTGGAAGCTATGGAGAATCATGGAAAAAAATAGAAGAAAATCACACAAAATCAAACCCTCCAAAGGTGGAACTAATAGACTTACTCTTATTCTGGCTGGTTGGATTTGTTTCTTGTCTGGAGTTTTGACCCCGCTTACTGGTGGGGGAAGATATAAAGGCTTTAAAGTATATGATTTTGTAGGATATATACAATTGGCTGTTGGTGCCATTATCCTGATTTATTTATGGAAAACAAGAGAAAGCGTTTCATTGAATTCAGATAAAAACAACGAACCGGAAGACATGATCTGCCCAAAATGCCAGACGGTTTATTTGGCAGAAGATCTTCCTGAAAATTGCCGAAAAGACATTTGCTCTGAATGTGGAACTAAATTGGAGACCTTAGATGGATTTTACGATCGTCACCCGGAATTAAAAGACGTTCCAGAACAATTCCCTCAGCCAGAGCCAGAGAATGATTAACAATGCCTCCGGGCTTCGGTCCGGGGGCTTTCTCAACTAAATCATCCGGGACAATATGGACAAAATGGACAGAAATCGAATTTTGTCCATATTGTCCATTTTGTCCCGTGGTTTTTATTTTGGTTTGTTGCCCTCGTGCCTGAACTCAGCAGGGAGGTTTTCACGGAATTCTTCGATCACTGAATTGGCAGGTCTGACCATTTCCAGTTTCTGGATGTAGTCCTTGGCTATGACCTTATCAGCGATGGCTTTATACTCTTTATGCGGGAACTGCTTTTTCGCTGTCGGGTCAGCGACCATTTCAAGGATCATGTTGGCGAAGAAGAATCCTTCTTTGCGTGCGCCCTCCAACTTTTTCTCAGACTTCGACAATCGAGCCTTCAGGGTCCGCGCATCTTCCAATTCTTTTTCAAGTTCTTTAATTTTTAGCTCAAAAGCCTCAACATTGACCTCCGGCAATTCGGCCTTCAGTCTCAACTCCATTTCCAGCTCATTTTGCAATTCATCGACTTTTGACCGGAGAGCTTCAATACCAGCATAATCAACAGGCTTCAGCCGGGGGCAGGCTTCTTCCGCTCTATGAACTTCATCCAGATCAAAAAAACAGCCCTCTTTGAAAAGTATGGCTACACGCTCTTTGTCCGGCATAAACTGAGAATAGAAACTTCTGGCAATCAAAGCTCGTTCGGGATTCCTTTCAGAGCGGAGGAAAACTTTAAGTCTGGTTTCAAAAATCACATTCAAAAAATCGTGGCCGACTTCGCGGTCCCAGCGTTTACGCAGATCAGCGGCTGAAATTCTATTCTTAACCCCGGCTTTGAAAAGCGCAGTCCCGTCTTTGACCCAAAAGACAACCAAAATCTTCATCAGCCAGAGAAACAGCCCAACTAAAAGGGTCATGCCAAAAGTTCTAAGCAGAATCCCTATTTCCGGTTTCGTCGGCAGGACAATAAAAATCAAACAGCCCAAGTAAATTCCGACCAGCAACAGAAGGATGCTGACAGCTTTATCCAGCAGCCCACGTTTCAGCTTTAGGCAGGAAGTAACAAAAGGAGGTATAGGCTTTTCCTCCTTCTTTTCATCCGGTTCCTTGCCGCCAGCCTGATCCTGAGCAGTGCTTTCAATTTCCGATTTTATATTTTTCTCATTTTGAATGTCACTCATGCTTGGCTCCATATTTTTATCTAGACTAGTCCATTTTAACCGAGCTATATTTTATTTACAAATCACGAGGCAAATAAGGGAAATATTCGAGAATCAACATGGGGAACGAAAAGTGAAAAGATTTGAGCTTAATCAGGCTCTTTTCACTTTTTTCGATTTTATGGGGAAGAGTATGGGGAAGACGGATTTTGAAAAAGTAAAAGGGTGCTAGACTAAACGTCTAACACCCTGTATTTACTGTGGTAGGCCACCAAGGACTTGAACCTTGAACCAACGGATTAAGAGTCCATTTTTTAACTTTTTTTCGATGTCCCCTGACGTCCCTGAGTAAATAATTTCAACACCTTACGCAATCCCAAGTGTCCCTCGGAGTCCCTTGTAAAAGGCGAAAACCGGGAGTATACCGGGAGAGATGAAAGCCCGTAATACAACCGAATGGAAAAAAATTAGCAGCACCAGAGGCGTCCGATATTATGAACATGCGACCCGGAAATACAAGGGAAATCCTGATAAATATTACTCGGTTCGATGGTACCGCCAAGGCAAGACCTTAGAAGAAGGCATTGGATGGTCTTCAGAAGGTTGGAAAGTGGCCGAAATCGCCGACCTCAGACACAAACTTCAGCAGAATTATAAGTCAGGGGAAGATCCCAACACATTTGCCGCACTCAAAGAACATCACGCCAAAAAAAAAGCTGAGGTCGCAGCTCTAGAAGCCAAAGAGCAAATCAAAGAAATAACCTTCCAAGAATTCTTTGAACAATACTATATTCCGTGGAAACGTGACCGCAAAAAAAGAAAAACATGGACGGATGATGTAAAAAGAGCCGACAAACGCATTCATCCATTTCTTGGCGGATTTCCCTTGTCAGCTATCACTCCAGACCTCCTTCAGGAATTCATGGATTCGCTCTACGACGCTAAGCTAGCTGAGGCGACCGTGCTCCACCATATGGCGATTATACGATCTGTATTTAATCGTGCAGCATCAACGATTGTAAAAGACGTTGTGATTTTTTCAGGACAGTCCCCCATCGACCATATAGAGCTGCCCCAAATCGGCAACAAGAACCAAAGAGAACGCTTCCTCACCAAAGAAGAAGCCAAACTCTTAATGTCTGCGACACTGAAGAAAGCCAAAAAATCTGAAAGGGATCTCTGGCGTCAAAGCTGGCAGGACCTGCATGATGCAATGCTGCTATCCCTGCACACAGGACTGAGGCTTGGCGAAATTCAACGTGCTGAATGGCATGATGTCAATTTTTATGGAAAAGCACTAACTGTGAGGCTCATTAGTAACGGGCAAAAGCCGGGCGGGACTATTCCGCTAAACTCAGTAGCCCTTGATGTACTCATGCGCCGCAGAGAGCAATCCGATGATGCGCAGATCTTCCCTCCCCTTTCCGGGGGCAAAAAGAAAGAAAACCTTTCAAAGCAATTCAAAATCATTGCCGACGAATTAAAACTGAATAGATTTGCCACATCCAAAAGCCAGCGAATCGTATTCCATTCACTGCGACATACTTTCGCCTCTTGGCTGGCTATTGCCGGAGTGGACATCTATCGAATCAAAACTTTGATGCGCCATAAGACCATCAACATGACCATGCGCTACGCGCACCTCAGCCCTGACTATTCTCAAGGAGCGGTAGATCTGCTGACTATGGATTAATTACCACTTAAACTATGAGGATTACCACTAATGACTATGTATAATCCCCCACATCCAGGTGAGCTTATCAGCTCCGTATATATGAAAGAATACAATCTTAGCTGCCGCAAGCTGGCAATTATGCTCGGTGTGGCTCCTTCCACTCTCGCCCGTGTTCTGAATGCCAAAAGTGCGGTATCCCCAGAGATGGCCCTGCGCCTTTCAAAGGTTCTCGGACGTACCCCGGAAAGCTGGCTGGCTATGCAGGCGAATTATGAGATTGAAAAAATACGCAGCCAAATTGATTTGTCTGGGGTCATTTCTGTGCGTACAGATTGTCCGATTGCATAACCTCGTATTTTTTCTGCTTGAAAATCGCTATACAAACCGCTCAAAAAGACAAAATCAGAGACTCTAATCCATAAACAAAACATCGCTATATCAACAACTTAAACACATCAAAAGATCGCTATTTAAAACGCTCGTTTTTTCTACAAATATAGCTAAAAATAGCTCCACCGGTTGTTGATTAACATACAGGTTTTTCACGGGCAAAAAGATCGCTATTCAAACCGCTCATTTTTTGAACAATCAGCAACATTGAAAAGACTAAAAACATCGTGTAATTAAATATTTACAAACCTTAAAAGATCGCTATCCAAACCGCTCAAAATTGGAGAAAACATGACCTTTTGGCCGATAGTAATTCCTGACCGTAAAGACATTGGGCCCTTAAAAGATATGGCACAGGAAGTTATCGCCTCATCGGCTTCTCTTGAAGGCCGGGTGGCACCAGACACAGCTAAAGTCATCGGAGACCATCTTCGGTTAATCAATAGCTACTACAGCAACCTCATTGAAGGTCACAAATCGACTCTTCGTGATATTGAAGATGCCATGGACAAACGTTTTGATGCTGATTCTGAAAAAAGATACGCACAAGACTTATGCGCTGCACACGTTCTGGCAGAAATGGAACTAATGAACGATATTGAAAATGGCACTATAAAAAATATCGCCAGCCAAGACCTGCTGAGGCTGATTCATACCAGGTTTTACTGCCACTTGTCGCCAGACCATCTTTATACTCATGAAAAAGATGGTTTTACAGATATTCCCGTGCTGCCGGGAGAATTTCGAGACAGACTTATTTCGGTCGGACCAAACGTCGCAACAGGTGGTTCGATCGGACCTAATCCTGAAAATTTGAATATCGCTCTGCAACAATTTTCAGATGATTATAACCAGCAACAATATTTTGGCGATGAAAGGATTATAGCCATGGCCGCCTCTCATCACCGCCTGACATGGTTACATCCGTTCAGGGATGGAAATGGCCGCGTGTCACGATTGTTTTCAACTCTTTATATGGCCCGGTGCGATATTAATAAATCAAACCTGTGGTCACTGTCGCGTGGGTTGTCCAGAAACAAAGAAGAATACATGATCAATCTGTTTTCATGCGACCCGCCGCCGGAAGGGGAAAGAGCCACTCATAGCGCAAGCGAGCTTCTTGCTGATTTTGTAGAATTTATGTTTGAAGTATGTCTTGATCAGATCGGCTTTATGAGCAATTTACTTTCGCTTGAAACGATTGAGCGGCGTATTGAGTGGTTTGTTGAGGTCAATTCTTTAAAACGTGGTGGAAAACTGCATCCAGATTCAGCCCGTCTGCTCCGTGCAGTATTTATGCAGGGAAAGGTTAAAAGAGGTGAGGCTGGCACAATTCTTAACAAAGCAACATCAACAGCGCGAAAAATTGTTAAAGAACTCATTGACGAAGGCTTACTCACATCTGACACGCCAAAGTCACCTTTACAAGTAGCACTGCCATCCAAAGCATTGCCGTACTACTTCCCGGACATATACAATCCAAGTGTAATCGGCAAAGACTACGTTGATATGATCGCTAAAAGATAAAATACACCTATTTTTTGACTACAGAACGTAGATGAAATCCCTCTCGGTTATTCCGATTATATTACTGCGTCTTTGATCCAACAAAACACCCTGTTTCGGCTGGGTGTTTGAATTTTCAAAGAGCTAAACTGGGAACCCAAACATAAAAAGGTGCCAACTAAATCATGCATTCCTTTTCCAGAACACCAAACCTCCGAATACCGTACTCCACTAAGTCTTCTCTCCTATAAAGAACCTTGCGACCACTTTCATAACGATGCCTCGGCCCGGCCATTCTGCTGTCGTCATTCCTCAAAGTCTTAGGTGACAGCCATCCGCCAGTATATTTAGCCACATCTTTTCTGGCAATAATAGGAGGCAGCGATTCAACCACCATATTTTTAAATACGGCTTCGTTCTCTGTCAGGGGGCGATCCCAATCAATCATATATTTGCTCCAATTTGTAGTTAGCATTTTCAGGCACAAAACCTAATGCTAATTTAGCAAAAGTCAAGCTAAAATAAAGTATAGCTATAAATTGCTAACATAACACCCAAAAGAGCAACCGACCTACAAAGATTTCATTTTTTCCTGAACCCTAAAGAAAAGACTGGCGACATCAATATTTAGAACCACAGCAGCTTTAACAGCCTCAGAAACCGGCATTCCTTGCGGCTTTCCAGTAGGTGAAACTTCGCGTATTTTCCACCACTTACTCGGCGCAGTCTTAGTATTGCCATACATCATCCTAGCAAATTCGGTGTGCGCTATACCCTGAGCCTGATAACACTCCACTATCTCAGCCACCAAAGCCCGTTCAAATTCATATTCGTAATTTTTCATGAGAGCACAATAAACTAAAATCCTGCAAAATCATAGACTAAATTAGCATTGACAATAAGCACTAATATAGCATAAATTCGCCAAAATCTTCAAAAGAAGAGAATAACCAATTTAAAGAAAAAACACCCTTATGAAAAAAACAAACCAAAAAATTTCAGCACCTACAGGTAAAAAAGCAAAGCATGCACGGGTCCAATACAAAGTTAACCTTCAAAAAATCACAGACCTCATCAACGAAGGATACACGAAAAAAGCCATCTATGAATTGCTTCATAAAGAAGGGCTAATTTCCATGAGCTATTCGCATTTCTGTCGTTTTAACTCTGAAGGAAGCCTCGGCCCAAAAAAAATGAAGAAAAGAAAACGCACCAGCAAACTACCAACGAAAGATCCCAACCAAGACTTTGACCATCAAAAAATTGTCACCGACGAAGAATTTAAAAAAATGACAGGCTGAATTAAGAGCCTCTTTCTTAAAGGCCAACCATTCATACAGCCATGGTCGTATCTTCTTTGCTAAAGTTCACAATATATTTTTCTCTTAATTTATCCCAAAATTTTAATATCTTTTGATTGTCACCAAGAGTCTTTAATTGGCATACCTGATAAAAACAGAAAAATTCACACTTGACATTCTATAACGAGCTTTATAATGCTTCAAACCTCTGGTGCTATTTTAGCAAAAAAGCTTTGTGCATCACAAAAATTGACGCAATTGTCAGGAGAATTGAATGGAAAATGAAATATCTAAACTTTACAGAATAGCGGCAGCTATCAACCTTCTCTCGGAAATAATTAGCGACGAGACAGGACTACTACTCTCATATCTAGGTGAAGATATCCAAGAGATCACCGAGAGCATGGACAACAGAACCGACTCCACAATAACATCGCAATAAGATACTCCCTCGCCAGTAACCAACTCCCCTCACAGGCTTTAAAATAAGCACTTATACCCAGTTCAAAACTTACCATGCAGACACAAGCACCGTTTAGTCCTAATGACTAAACGGTGCTTTTTTATTTTTCAATATTTTACGCTATTTTAATCTAACTACCCATATTTACCGTACTTTACACACACTACAGGCAACTATGTTTTTGCTAATTTAGCATTGACAGTTTTTGCTAAATTAGCTTAGACGAAAGTCATGTCAATAACCGACGAATACATAGCAAACAAACTACGCGACAAATTCGGCTCTTTTAGCAATGCCGCAAAGGCTTTGGGATATTCGAGCTATCGCCCTTTCAGAACTGCACTCTTGAGAGGGCTCCCTGAAACAAAAAGAAAATTAGCTCTCATGATTCTTTTGGAGGACCA